>JBEVFG010000126.1:0-9039 GCA_040512415.1 Pseudolabrys sp.
AGAACAGCAGGCGAAACGATGGGATTGCGATTGTCACCAGGATGAGCACCGGCACGACCGTCCATAGCACCTCGATCGTCGTGTTGTGTGTGGTGCGTGAGGGAGTCGGGTTGGCGCGCGCGTTGAACTTCACGACCACGATGACGAGCAGCGCGAGCACAAACAGCGCGATCGCCGTGATCAGCCACAGCAGCAAGTCATGGAACCAGATGATGTCGTCCATCACCGGCGTTACACCCTTCTGCAACCCCAGTTGCCAGGGTTCCGGTTGGCCAGCCGTCGCAGCAAGCGCCGTACCTGCCGAAAGTGCCGTCACGCCCATGATGATGAATGCAACCAACCGCTTGAGCACCAGCATTGTCCAATGCGCTCCTTCGACGAGAAAAACGGCCTGCTCAGGCCCCTTTTTGCCGCCCGCCTGGCATGATGTCCGGCGCGGTCCCGCTGAGCACGGCATTTGCCACGGGCGTGGCAGCTTGGGCGGTGCGGCGGGACGGGGGAAAATCCCGGCCTCTCAAACCATAATTCCTGCCCTGCCGCAATGCACCTCATTATCTCCCGTCTGCGACAAACGGCGTACCCGAAACCCGCTTTCTGCATCGCATTTCCGGGCCTTCCAGGTCTCCGCCGCAATCCCCTCGCTGGCTCGCCTTGCTTGACAGGATCGGCCGGGCATGACCCAACCAGAACAAAATACGTGCCGACCGGGCGACGATTCGCTTAGTCTGCGCCCCCGAAAGGGCTGATAGCCGGATGCCGAAGGACCTTACGATGCGATTTTCCAAGCATGACAGGCATGCACGTTTCGGCACGCGCTGGCTTGGATCCATTCTCGGACCTTTGGCGCTGACCGCGCTGCTGGCGCTCGCCCCCGCGAACTGCGCCTTTGCCCAAGGCGCCGTGAAGTCTGTGCATAAAGACTGGCAGATCCGCTGTGATACGCCGCCGGGCGCCAAAGCCGAGCAGTGCGCCCTGATCCAGAGCGTCACCGCCGAGGACCGCGCCAATGTCGGCCTCACCGTGATCGTGCTCAAGACCGCCGATCAGAAAAGCCGGCTTATGCGCGTGGTTGCACCGCTCGGCGTGCTGCTGCCGTCGGGCCTCGGGCTTAAGATCGATCAGGCCGATATCGGCCGCGCCGGCTTCGTTCGCTGCCTGCCCAACGGCTGCATCGCCGAAGTGATCATGGACGACGAGCTGATCAAGAAGCTGCGCTCGGGCAAGACGGCGACATACATCATCTTCCAGACGCCCGAGGAAGGAATCGGTTTCCCAATGAGCCTTGCCGGCTTTGGCGAGGCCTATGACAAGCTGCCGTAAGTCCCCACGCCGCTCATTTCTCTGAAACTTCCTTTCATGGCCGGCCTTGTGCCGGCCATCCACGTCTTTAGTGTTGAGTGTTAAACTAAGTGAAAGATGCGACGAAGGGAGACACGTTTCGTGCAGCTGGGTTTTGTAGGGCTTGGTGCAATGGGGCAGCTGATCGTGCCACGCCTCATGGCGGCGGGGCATAAAGTCACCGGCTGGAACCGATCCCGAGACAGAGCAGAAGCGCTGATCAAGTCCGGCATGCACTGGGCGGACACGCCGCGTGCGGTAGCTGAGCAGTCCGAAAACGTATTTTCCATCGTGACCGACTCAAAGGCCGTGCGGGCTGTGGCTCTCGGCAAAGACGGTATCGTTGCCGGATTGCGTGTGGGCGGCATCTACGTCGACATGAGCACGATTGAACCGGACGAAAGCCGCGCAGTTGCAGCCGAATTCAGCAAGGCCGGTTCGATCATGCTTGATGGACCCATCTCAGGCTCACCCGTCACAGTCACTCAAGGCAATGCGTCGGTGATGATCGGTGGTGACGAGCAGGCTTTCGAGCACATCAAGCCGGTGCTGCTCGCGATCGGGCCGAAGGTGACGCGCATCGGCGGCAATGGGCTCGCGTGCCAGATGAAGATTGCAGTTAATCTTTTGCTGATGGTCGAGGTTATCGCCTTCGGTGAAGCGGTCGCACTGGCCGAAAAGGGCGGTGTCGCCCGTGATGTGGCGCTCGATGCCATTCTCAAGAGCGTGGCGGCGTCACCGGTACTCGGTTATCGCGGACCATTCATCCTGGAAGGAAAAATGCCCGCTGTACCGCTTGCCGACGTCACCTTGCAGCAAAAAGATATGATGCTGGCGCTCAACCTTGGCCGCATGATCGGAAGCCCGGTGCCGCTCGCGGCCGCGGCTAACGAGATGATGAACGCCTGCCGTGGACTGGGGATCGACGGGAACGATTTCGTAGTAGCGCATCAAGTGTATCGGCGCCTGGGAGGACAAAAATGACATCATCCGCTGAGAAGATCGGAAGCGCTCTTGGTAAAGCCGTTAAAAGCACGGTGGCCAAATGGAAAGAGGGCGAATCTGCACCAGTGATGTATCGCACCAATCTGCGCGACGTGCCGAAGGTCGAGGGCCTCAAGCGCGATGACGGTTGGGTCGATATGCAGGTGCAATTTCTAATCGACAAGAAAACCGCGGGTGCCGATCATGTTGTCGGTTGGACCGTGCTCAAACCTGGCGCCCGGCACGAAAATCACCGCCATCATAACTGCGACGAGTTCTTCGTCGTGCTCAAGGGCCACGGGATGATCTATACGGAGCATGGAGACAAGCCGTCGGTCGAAGGCGACGTCGTTTATTCGCCGCGTGGCTGCTGGCACGGCTTCAACAACACCTCGAACGAGGACGTAGTGCTGGTCTGGGGCTGGATGGGCGCGGGCTCGATCGAAGCCTCCGGCTATGAAGTACATCCCGAGAGCCACAAGTGAACCCCTGGGACGCCCCGCTCATCAAGAAAGGCATGAGTGCACAGCTTGCGAAGCGGCGCGCACGTATTGCCGCCGGTGAGAAGCCCCTTGGCTGGAAAGTCGGATTGGGTGCGCCGGCGACAATGCAAAAAATGGGTCTCACGGCGCCGGTCGTCGGTTACTTGATGCAGCGCGCCCTCCTCCTGTCGGGAAGCACGGCGTCGCTCAAAGGCTACACCAAACCAGTCGCGGAGCCGGAAATCTGCGTACGGATGGCGCATGATCTTCGGTCCGCAGCCTCGCCTGGTGAAGCAGCGGCTGCAGTAAAGGAGATTTTCCCGGCTATTGAATTGGCCGACCTTGATCCGGTACCCGCGCCCGACAATCTCGATGCCGTATTGGAAGGTGATATCTTCCAGCGCCACGTCATTTTATGCGGCAACACCCGCTTGGGCGCGAGCACCTCCGGACTGACGTCACGTGTGTTCCGGCGGGGCGCCGAGGCCAACGTCTCAACCGACCCGGAAGCTCTTACCGGAAAGCTGCCGGAAATCGTCGCCCATGTCGCGAATACCCTTTCCGCATTCGGCGAAAAGCTTTCCGCAGGCGACGTGATCATCACCGGCTCAATCACACCGCCGCTTATGATAGAGCCGGATGAGAATGATTTGACGCATGTATTGGAGCCGATCGGCGAAGTCTCGGTGAATTTCAGCCGCGATTAGCCTGCATTTGGGTCCTCGCAGAATCGCCACGGTCCCCTTATCTAGTCCGATTATGATCCCACCTTGGAGCACCCAATGGATCCCGCCATATCATCACTGATCGACCGAGCGGGCCTCGACCGCGCCAAGGTGAGTCAGTTGATCGGCCGCGGGCTCGAGGGCGCCGACGACGGCGAATTGTTCCTCGAATACCGCCAGGCCGAAGCGCTCACGTTCGACAACGGGCGGCTCAAGCAGGCGACGTATGACACCGCGCAGGGTTTTGGCCTGCGTGCGGTGAAAGATGAAGCGGTCGGCTATGCACACGCCTCCGACCTGTCGGAAGGTGCGATTGCGCGCGCAGTCGAGGCGGTTCGCGCAGTCAAAGGCGGACACAGCGGCACCTACGCCGAAGCACCGGGCCGCACCAACCGCAAACTCTATACCGACGACAATCCGCTCGGCGCGCCTGCCTTCGACGCAAAAGTGAAGTTGCTCGAGTCGATCGACGCTTATGCGCGCGGCAAGGATGCGCGCGTACGTCAGGTGACGGCGAGCGTTGCGGCGACCTGGCAGGTGGTCGAAATTCTGCGCGCCGATGGCGAGGTCTACCGCGACATCCGTCCGCTCGTGCGGCTGAACGTATCGGTGGTCGCAGGCGATGGCGACCGTCAGGAATCCGGCAGCTACGGCTTCGGCGGCCGCGAAGGCTTTCAACAGTTCATCGCGCCTGACGCCTGGCAAGGCGCCGTCGACGAAGCCGTGCGGCAGGCGCTGATCAATCTTGATGCGGTCCCCGCTCCTGCCGGTGAAATGGACGTCGTCCTAAGCTCAGGCTGGCCGGGCGTGATGCTGCACGAAGCGGTCGGCCACGGGCTCGAAGGCGATTTCAATCGCAAGAAGACATCTGCATTCGCCGGACTGATGGGCCAGCGGGTCGCCTCCAAAGGCGTCACCGTCGTCGACGACGGCACGATGCAGGCGCGCCGCGGCTCGCTCTCGATCGACGACGAAGGCACGCCGACCAACCGCACGGTGTTGATCGATGACGGTATCCTCGTCGGCTACATGCAGGATCGGCAGAATGCGCGGCTGATGGGCATGAAGCCGACCGGCAACGGCCGGCGCGAGTCGCACGCGCACGTACCGATGCCGCGGATGACCAACACCTACATGCTCGCCGGGAAACACGATCCGAAGGACATCATTGCCTCGGTGAAGAACGGGCTTTTCGCTGTCAGCTTTGGCGGCGGACAGGTCGATATCACCTCGGGAAAATATGTGTTCCAGTGCACGGAGGCCTACAGGATCGAGAACGGCAAGGTCGGCGCGCCGGTCAAAGGTGCCATGCTGATCGGCAACGGGCCGACCGACCTCCATCGCGTCACAATGATCGGCAACGATTTCGCGCTTGATCCGGGCATCGGCACCTGCGGCAAGAACGGCCAGGGGGTGCCGGTCGGTGTTGGGCAACCGACGCTGCGCATGGACAAGATCACCGTCGGCGGAACGGCCTAAATCCGGGAGTTCAGACATGCAGAAGAAACAGTCCGGCCTGCGCGGCTGGATCAGGACCATTGCCGATATAGCGGTCATCGTGCTGATCGTGCTCGCGGCGAAAACCGCAATCGCCGAACCGTTCTACGTTCCGTCCGGCTCGATGGAACCGACATTGCTGATCGGCGATGAGCTGCTGGCGATGAAATACCCATACGGTTACAGCAGCGCATCCCTTCCCGCTTTCTTTGTTTTCCCGAACACACAGCGCGTGTTTGCGGCCCTTCCCAAGCGCGGCGACGTCGTGGTTTTCCGCTGGCCAGGGGATCGCTCGCAGATCTGGGTCAAGCGGGTCATAGGATTGCCGGGCGACCGCATCGGTGTCAGCCGCGGCCAGGTCCGCATTGACGGCAAGCCTGTCGCTCTCGAGCCTGCGGGCGCGGGTGTGATGGAGACCGAGGATGGCAGCACGATCGCCGCCGCGCGCTTCATCGAGACACTGCCCGGCGGGCATGAGCATCCGATCTTCAAGATGACCGCACACGGCGAGTTCGACGACATGCCGGACGTCGTCGTACCGCCCGGCCATCTCTTCGTCATGGGCGACAATCGCGACAATTCTGCCGACAGCCGCGTGCCGGTCCGCGCCGGTGGTGTCGGATTGCTCCCGGTCGAGGATCTGGTCGGCCGCGTCGACGCGATCGTCGGCTCATGGGATCTCGCCGTCAAAAGCCGGCCGATTCAAGATTGGCCGTCGGGCCTTCGGCTGTCGCGCTTTTTCACACCGGTGCACTGAGTGCATTTGCGGCGCATGATCTTTTCCGAAAACCGGTACCCACTGTTCGGGATCATGCGCAGCTAGCGCACGACACCCGAAATGCAGCACGGCTTGTGCCGCGGCCGCGTGATCCTGTCCTTGAGATAGCAGCGCGCATTCAGGCTGATGTAGCCCTGCCGCACATAGGTCCACGCACGGCATTTGTTATCCGCCTCGCATGCCGCCTTGCATGTGGCGCCGGTTGAATCGGCTGCCACGTCGAGATTGCGATAATCGCCGCCGAGCCGATCCATGGAATATTCCACTGGTCCCTTGCGCGGCTCGATCACACCTGAGCCGCGGATACCGGAGACGCAGCATTTGTCCTCGACACGTGGCGGCACCTCGCTTTTCAGCCAGCAAGTCGCGGCTGTGTTGGCGGTCCGCGGATAGGAGAAGCTCCAGGCGCGGCAACGTGCGTCGCGTTCGCAGCGCGCGGCGCAGACGGCCGGATCCCCGTTGCGGACCTGGAAGCTCAGGTAGTCGCCGCCGATGCGGTCAAATCCGCTTTGGGCTTGCGCTTGACCGGCAAGCGCGAGCACGGCGAGTGCGAGCGCTGCCCCTAGCTTGATCGGTGTTCGCATTGCGCGTGCGATCAACCCTGAAATGAGTCGATATGAAGCTTTGCCCCCACTCATGGTAGCCCAGCCCTCCGCCATTGTGCAGACACAACAACGTCAGCAATGGATCTTCGTTCTGCGAATTAAATTCAAATAAAGCGCCCGCCGGAGGGGCCGGCGGGCGCGGATCCGGCCGCGAGAGGGGATGATCGCGGGTGTCGGATCGAGCGGCCGATGAGAGGGCTCGGCCGTTTGTGTGATCTCACAGTGACTCGCGCGCCGGACGGTCGGTCCGCGGACGCCGGAAGGCGGGATTTGCATCGGCATCATGCGCGGCTCGCCGGACCGAGGCACTGAACCGCCTTTCCAGTGCACGTTCGCGTAGGAGCGCGGTCGGATCGTCCCAGAAAGGCTCCGAGAAGGCATCGCGGACGTCGGCACGCGTGATGCCGATATCGGCAAGCATGCGGCGATCTAGCCTGCCCAGAATATTGGCCTCGCGCCGGTGCCGTCTCGCCCGCGCTACTTCTTTGAGCCAATGGGTGACCAGGGCCACCAGGGAGGCAAACACCCGCAAGAGCGCGCCGCCGGCGACTGGTAAAACGGGGTATGGGGCACTCATAGCAGTCTCCAATTCAGTTCAGTGGTTACCGCACCAAAATCGCTATTGGCGCTGCCCAGAACCACCCGAAATCCCACCCGATTCCTCTGGAAGTCTGAATATATTGCACTGCGGGGATTGATTAGTGAAACGAATGTTTTTAATCTGATCGATCAGAAACAATGATATGGCTAACCCGGCCCGGAAATGGGCCTTTTCAGGATGCGCCGCCATGACCGCAATGCTCGACGTCGACCAGTTGCGAACCTTCATCGCCATCTCCGAAACCGGCAGCTTCACGAAAGCAGCGGAGGTCGTGAACAAGACCCAGTCGGCCGTCTCGATGCAGATGAAGCGGCTAGAGGAGCGTCTCGAGCGTCCGATTTTCTCGCGCGACGGGCGCGCCTCGAAGCTGACCGAGGATGGCCAACGACTGCTCGATTACGCGCGGCGAATCGTGAAGCTCAATGTCGAGACGCTGGCGGCGTTTTCCGACGCCGAATTGTCCGGTCGCGTGCGTATGGGGGTGCCCGACGATTATGCCGACCGTTATCTCCCCGAGATCATGGCGCGCTTCTCACGCAGCTACCCGGCAGTCGAGCTGTCGGTGATCTGCGAACCGTCCGTCGATCTGCTCGAGCGCATCGATGCCAACGAGATCGATCTCGCCATCATCACCAATTGCGAAAGCAAGCGCGCGTCGGAAACATTCCGTCGCGAGCGGCTGCTCTGGGTGACATCGAACCGCCATTCGACTCATCTCGAGGAACGCATGCCGCTGGCGCTCGGGCGGCCGAGCTGCACCTGGCGCCGCATCGCCATCGAACGGCTGGAAGCGATCGGCCGTCCGTTCCGAGTGCTCTACTCGAGCTCGAGCGCCGGCGCGGTCGCCGCTGCCGTGCTTGCCGGACTCGCGGTGTCGGTGCTCCCTGAATCCGGCTTGCGTCCCGGCATGCGCGTTCTCTCCGCATCGGATGGTTTCCCCGACCTGCCGAGTTGCCGCATCGGGCTGGTGCGCAACGCGCACGAGAGCTCGGCGCTCGCCGATGCGCTCGCCGAGCACATCATCTCGTCGCTCGACAACCTGTCGGATGCGGCGCAGGCGGCTGAATAGCTCGCGCCGATCAGTATGCGTATTCCTCGAAGATCGGATCGACCGAGCCGCCCCATTCGCCATGGAAGCGCTCGAGCAATTCCTCGGCTGGCGTGATGCCGCGCGCAATCGATTCTTCGAGCGGGCGCAGGTAGCGCGTCTCGTCGCGGCCGTTGCGATCGAGCCGCTTGCGCCGCCCAAGCCCTTGTGAGCACAGCCGCACCAATTCATCAGCCAGCGAGAGCACGTCGCGATTGCGGACCTGCGCCTTGAAGCCGAGCTTCGGCACGTCGTCGCGCAACTTCTGCCGTTCCTCTGCGGTCCATGGCTTCACCATGTCCCAGCAGGCGTCGAGCACATCATCGTCATAAAGCAGGCCAACCCAGAAGGCCGACAGCGACGGCAGACGCCGCCAGGGCCCGCCATCGGCGCCACGCATCTCAAGATACCGCTTGAGCCGCACTTCCGGGAAAATCGTGCTCAGGTGATTGGCCCAGTCGGAAATCGTCGGCCGCTCGCCCGGCAGTCCCGCCAGCTTCCCCGCGAAAAAATCCCGGAACGACTTGCCCGCCACATCGATGTATTTGTCGCCGCGCTTGACGAAGTACATCGGAACATCGAGCGCGTAATCGACCCAGCGTTCAAAGCCCATGCCGTTCTCAAACGCCCAGGGCAGCATGCCGGCGCGCTGGTTGTCGGTGTCTGTCCAGATCTGCGAGCGGATCGACAGGAAACCGTTGGGATTGCCCTCGGTGAACGGCGAATTGGCGAACAACGCAGTCGCCACCGGCTGCAGCGCGAGCGACACGCGCAGCTTCTTGACCATGTCTGCTTCACTGGCGAAATCGAGGTTCGCCTGCACCGTGCACGTCCGGTACATCATGTCGAGGCCGAGCTTGCCGACCTTCGGCATGTAGGCGGTCATGATTTTGTAGCGGCCCTTCGGCATCTTCGGCATGTCGCCACGCGTCCAGTTCGGCG
>JBEVFG010000127.1:0-3758 GCA_040512415.1 Pseudolabrys sp.
CCAGCAATGACAGCTTGTCGGGAAAATGCCGGTAAATGGCGCGATGATTCACTCCGGCATCGTGTGCAAGCTCACGTAAGCTGAGTGCGTCAGCGCCATCGGATTCGAGCCTCACAATCGCAGCCTGAATCAACGCCTCGGCCAGATGTCCATGGCGAAAGGTCTTGCGGGTTTTCCTCCATCGGGCCGGCATTTACGTCCCCTTTACGACCCTCAGGCCCGTGCATAGCTGCCATCCCTTGACGGCCTGAGACAGGTTGCCATAAGTCTCCATCGGAGACAATTATAGTGGGTATCAGTTATGCCAAAATCTTCTACAGATCATCCAAAGGTCATCGTTTTCCCGCCTATTATTCTCGCAACCACGATTGCCCTCGGATCCGTTCTGCAGTGGTTGTGGCCGATCGGACTTCTCGCGACAGCAATCCAGACATGGCGAATTCCCGTGGGAGTGGCGGTGATCCTGGCCGGAGTTCTGCTCGCTGCAACAGGCCGACGCACGTTGGTACGGCTCGGCACCCTCCAGCCGACAACTGCGCTTGCGACAGATGGCGTCTTCGGTTGGACACGCAATCCGCTGTATAGCGGCGGAATGCTTGTGATTTTCGGGATCGCACTGGTGTTTGCGCTCGATTGGCTGTTGCTCATCGTTCCGAGCTTGCTGGTTCTGCACTTCGGCGTCGTAAAGCGCGAAGAAGAATATCTCGAACGGAAATTCGGCGACCGATATCGGATCTACAGATCCACCGTCGCTCGATATGGCCTCGGAATTTAACCAGTGGCGCCCCGGTTTATTGCGAAGCAGCTTTCGCATCCAAACGGTGTCATTGGCATTGTCATCAGGTCTCTGATGAACAGGCACAACGCGCGAATGAATGCGTTTGCGGTCGGACAGCTCCAGCTTGCGCCTTCTGATCGTGTTCTCGAAATCGGCTTCGGCGGTGGTATTACGTTGCCCGCCTTGCTGAATACGGCCGCGTTTGTTGCAGGAGTCGACCGGTCGTACGATGTCATCGGCTGGGCGAAGCGCCATTTCGCTAAGGCAATAGAGACCGGACGCGCGGAGTTTCGTCAGGGCAATGTCGAATCGTTGCCATTCAACGAAGCGGCGTTTGACAAGATTTGCACTGTCAACACGGTCTATTTCTGGACGTCACTGGAAGCTGGCTTTGCCGAGATTTACCGCGTCCTCAAATCGGGAGGCCGGGCTATTGTTGGATTCCTGCCCAAGGAGAAAATGGACCGCATGGGCATGCCGAGTGATATTTTCACGACGCGCACGCCTGGCGATGTCGTCGTCGCGATGCGGCAAGCCGGCTTCCACAACATCCGGATCGAGCGTCCAACACCGGAGACTGCCTGGAACGTTCTCGTCGCGACGCGCTGACCGCGCGCGGCGGCCAGTCTTCTTAGGTCTCCGGTCCCGCGTATTTTCCTGCCGTCTCCGGGAACATGTTCTTGATGATCTTGAACTTTGAAATGTCCACCGTGGCGTCCATGTGCAGAAAAACAACGGCATCGCGCAGCACCTTCTCGATGCCGAAATCGAGCATGACGCCATTGCCGCCGTGAAGCTCGACGGCATGCTGGGCGACCTTCATGACTTCTTCCGACGCGAACATCTTGGCCATGTTGACGAGAATCTCGGCATCCGGGGCGTTTTCGTCGACCGCCTGCGAGGCGCGATCGAGCAATGCGCGCACAGCTTCAATGCGCGTTGCCATGTCTGCCAGGCGCAACGCCACAGCCTGATGCTTGATCAGGATGCGTCCGCCCTGGACATAGTTCTGAACGTATTCGGCGGTGGCTTCGAATGCGCGCACGCCGACGCCGAGATTCTTCGCCGCCTGAATGATCTTGCCCGGACGGAAATAAACGCCGGCAGAGCCCATGGCGCTGTCCTGCACCAGCAGGTGATCGTCCGGGACGAACATGTCCTCGAACACCATCTCGCCGTTGTTCATGAAGCGGCAGCCGAGCGTCTCGTTGCAGCGGGCGACGGTAAATCCCTTGGTTTCGCGTGGGACCAGGAACGACGACGTGCCCTGCAACATGCCGACTTTCGGGTTGGTGTTGGCATAGACGACATACAGGCTCGCGTCGTAGCCGTTCGAGATGAATTGCTTGCGGCCATTGATGACCCAACCCCCATTGGTCTTGACGGCTTTGGTATGCATTGCCGCTTCCGGCACGTTGTACGGCAGCCAGCGGTCCGAAGCGCCGCGCGGCTCGGTCAAACAATGCGCCATCAGGAATTGTGGCTCGGTGACCAGCCGCTTGAACCATTTTTCCTGCAAATGACGCGGCGCAAACTGCCGCAACAAAACAGAGACCTTCCAGTTCTGCACCATTTTATCGGCGAGACCTGAATCGCCGCGCGCAAGCTCTTCAGCGACAAGCGCGAAAGTCTTGACCTCGGTCCCCTTCTCCAACTCGACGCCGCCGAACTCCTCGGGTACGCCCAAGGTACGGATGCCGATTTTCTCCGCCTCCTCGAGGATTTTTAGCGGCAAGCGGTCTTCGGGCACCATCGACCATTCGCGTTGCCAGTTCTGCTTGATGAATGGGAGAACGACATCGTCGACGAAGTCGCGGCAGCTTTGCCGCATCATTCGCTGTTCCTCGGACAGTCCACGGTCGGTCGCCATACGGTCGAGCATCGGCATTTCCTCGCTTGAGTGTTCTTATTGCTCAGTGTCGCGCGGATGTTACGTCAAGTCGAGGCATGTACGCGAGACGGCGCTGACCGCATTATTTCGATAGGACGAAAGCTGACTATCCCAGCACTGTGGCGCATAGTTCGCGCCTGCGTCGGCATCAAGGAGCTTTGCAATGACTGATCGGCAAGGCAACGTTATGGAAGGCGGCTGCACGTGTGGCGCGGTCCGTTACCGCCTGAAGGCCCAACCGTTATTTGTGCATTGCTGCCACTGTACGTGGTGCCAGCGTGAAAGTGGGTCGGCTTTTGCTGTTAATGCCTTTATCGAGGCGTCGCAGGTCGAACTCCTGAAAGGCAAGCTGACTCAGACCACCCTCCCCAGCGCCAGCGGTAACGGTCAGGTCTTCTGGCGCTGCGCTGACTGTGGCGTGACCGTGTGGAGCAGTTATCCTCAAGCCGGCCCAAGCATCCATTTCATACGGGTCGGGACACTCGACGATCCGTCTCGTGCTCCGCCCGACATTCACATCTACACGTCCACCAAGCAGCCTTGGGTGGTCATTCCGGACGGCGTTCCTGCAGTCAGCGAGTTCTACCGGCCAGCCGATTATTGGCCGGCCGAGAGCGCAGCACGATTCAAGAGCGCGATAGCAGCTGCACGGTAAACTTACGCAGCTTTGCGATTTGCCAAGAACTCGCGCATGCGATCGAGCGCCTTCAGGATATTCTCCGTCGAGTTCGCATAGCTCACGCGAATATAGCCTTCGCCCAAAATGCCAAAATCGGGCCCACCGATAATGGCAACGCCCGCATCTTCCAGCAGCGCGGAGGCCAACGCCTTTGCTTTCCAGCCGGTGCGCTTGATATTGGGGAACGCATAGAACGCGCCCTTCGGCGTCGCGCATGATACGCCGGGCAATTTGTTGAGTCCGTCGACTACGACTTTTCGCCGCCTGTCGAACTCCACGACCATCTTGGTCACTTCATCCTGTGAGCCTTTCAGCGCCGCGAGACCGGCATATTGCGCCGACGCGTTGACGCACGAGTGCAGGTTGACTGCAAGCTTGCGCGCGTAGTCGTAAAGTTTTCCGGGCCAGAC
>JBEVFG010000128.1:0-8611 GCA_040512415.1 Pseudolabrys sp.
GATCGGTTCGCGCGAAGTGTAGACTTCTTGCGCCGTGTACTGCGAAATCACTTCACGCGCCCGGCTGCCGATTTCGGGGTCCACTACTGAATAAAGATAATTCGGTCCGATGAACTTGTGCAACACGCCAACGTAATTGTGCAGCAGCTGGTAGCGCATATTGATTTGCGCGTTGACGACAACGCCGTCCTTGCTGATAGCGTTGTAAGTCTGCGTTCTGGACTGCAGCCGCAGGTTATAGAGAAATAATTTGTCCCATGGCCAGATAACGTGGAGCCCTTCGTCGCGCAGCTCCCGCGGGTCGACGATCGTGCCGCGACCAACGAAGCACCAGCAGTAAAGGTCGTAGCTGTTGAACCGTTTCCAGAGGACGCCGACCTGACCGCTCGGCACCGTGATCACGATAAAAGGAAACAGAAACGTCGCGACCAGCATCACTGCCAACAGCATGATGGTCAGGCTGGGGAAATGGCGGCGGATAAACCGGCGGAACGCGCGCGCGTTCGGCGGCACTCCGTCAGTTGAACCCAGTTGATACGCCATTACTGGCCTCCCCTCACCCAACCTTACTAAGAAATCGAATGCTGCTCGACTATTCGGCCTTCGTCCATGTGAATTCTCCGCGCAGGCAAATGGAGCTCGTTGAGATAGCGGTCATCATGCGTAATGACCACCACGGTTGCCCCGGCGCGCATCAGATCGGGCAAAAGTTCGTCGTAAAATTTGCGCCTGAATTCAGGATCTTGTTCCGCAGTCCATTCATCCAGCAGGAGGATCGGGCGCTTCTCGAGCAGGCTCACAATAAGCGCAAGGCGTCTGCGCTGCCCGCCCGAGAGGTCGAGTGTACGGAACTCCCCTTTTGTCAGGCTGGTTTTTGTATCCAGCCGGAACTGCCTCAACAGCCGGTCGACCTCCGCAGGGTCCGGATCGGGGACGCCATAGAGTTTGCGGAAGAGATGATAGTCAAAAAATATTGCGGACATCAGGGAACGGTACTTGTCCCGCGTCTCGTCGCTGATCAGCTGACCATTGAGGCGGATCTGGCCGGCATCGGGCGGATACAGCCCCGAGAGCACCCGCAAGAAAGTCGATTTGCCGGAGCCGTTGCCGCCGGTGATGAAGACGAGCTCGCCAGGATGCAGGCTGAAATCAATCGGACCGATCTTGAATGTTGCTTCGGAAAACTTGTCGACATAACGGAACTGGATGCCTGTCATCTCTATGGCGTCAAATCGGCTTGGCGCTGCGGACCCCGCGGCGTCAAGTGCAGAGGCTGTGGCCTGCAACTCGATTTCCAGCTGCTCGATCCGGTCTGCCGCAGCGTTGGCATTCAGCAGGATCGGGATTGACTGAACAAGCCCAAAGCATGCGCCCACGATGAACATCAGAGCGGTCGTGGTCTTTGTGAGCGTCAGTCCGCCCAGCGCTTCACTGAATTGCGGCGCGACAAAAACAACCGCGCCGATCAGGACGTACATCGATATCTGCGAGGTTACGATCAGTTTGAACGTTTCCGCCTGGCTGTTGATCTTGATATTGGCGGCGGTTCTCGAAACCTCGCTGGCATCTTCGAACAGGTCCATGCTGCGCGCCGCGTTGAGCCTCACCTCCTTGAAGCCATCGAGAAAGTCCGTAAGGCGATCGAACAGGCGGCCTTCCCATTCCGCCGACTTTTGTTTTTCTGCCGCCAGGCGCCTGTTCTTGTAGTGAAAGATTACCCCCGCAACGCCAATGACCAGGATCGTCGTCACGATCGCGGCCAGCGAGAGAAAGGCCACATAGATTGCAACAAAGAAAACCAACACTGCGCCCTGGATCGAAAAGGAAAGCATATTGCTTGCCTGTGTCAGGACAGCCGTATCGCTGGTGATGGCGGCTACGATCCTCGAACGGCCGATCGCCTCGATCGGCAGAAGCTCCGAGCGCCGGATGTGATCCATCACGCGCAAACGGATTTTGTGAATGATGGCTTCGATCTCGGCCGTGGTCGTGATCGTCACGTAATATTGAGTCTTGATGAATAGAAACAGCGCGACCAGAAACAGGGTGGCCGCCCACAGACTTCCGCTTCCCTGCAGTCCGGCATTGATGGCCGCCAGAATCGCCGCTGTGCTAAGGCCGCCGAGCGCAGACATGACCAGCAGTCGCGGGAGGGAGCCGTGCATTTCACGGCGAACAAGCTCTAGGAAGGACATGTCTGCGATGTCTTTCCGTTCAAACCGACACTACGCACTGACGCAATTTCAGCGCTTGTGTCTCCCCCATGACAACAAGGCGATCTACGAATTTCGCCGACGCCACCACCACCCGACCCGACCCGATGATGGGGCAGTGAGCAGCAAAATCGGCAGAACGATAAACGGAGTGGTGACGATCGCGATCAGAAACGTCCCGAAGAAGCCCATTCGCCGGTCGATCCCGAGCAGCCCCGTCAGGACGCAGAAGATGATATAAATGACCGCTTCGACCATCAGCCCCTGTCCCGCCATCGCCCGGGCCCAAGCATGCCAGGATTCCGGTCACACCCGGGCCCGAAGCAAGTTTTCGGACATCAGCTGCCCGCCGTGCTCGCCGCTTCGCCTGATTGAGACTTGCCACTCCGGCGTGAATCCCACATGTCGCGCTGGGCTCTGATGAACTCCCGATAATCCGGCGGGTTGAAATCCAGCAGCGTGCCGCCCGACGCAAAGTGCTGAATGAACGCCTTGCCGATGGCAAAGGTCGCCCCAGCAGACAGAGCCGGCATGACAAATCCGGCCGTAATCGTCCCCAGCACCGGGACCGCCTTAAGCAGGCTCGCCGCACCAATGCCGCTTGTGGCGGGAATCAACGAACCGACAAGGCTAGCGACGACTGCTTTGGTGCGATTCTCCGAGAAATCGACATCGTAGATTTGCGATAGCCGGCGCACCATTTGGATCTGAAGTCCACCAACGGTAGCGACATCGATCACCGGGACGGGTATGAGCCCCGCAACGCCCGACCACAAGGCGAAGCGGTTGACCAGATTCAGCGCCGTTTCGTCGCGCGATGCACCTTCGGCGATCGCGTCGTCAGTCGGTGTGCTCGTGGACGATGATTTCTGTGCCATGGCAAATCCTTTCTCGTCTTTTTCAGGCTGGTCACGACCTGGTCGGCAATTGAACTTATTGCCGAATTCCCCCGAAAATACTGAAAAAGCGTATCATGCAGGGTATACGGTGCCAAGCGTCCCGCTAGCGCACTTCTTGCGGATTTAAGCCTGTTCTTGCCATCGCCGACCCGATCTCATAGAAGCCAAGGAGGTCGTGTGGAGGTCACAAATGCGGCCAAACAACGCTGCCCCAAGCGCCTCGGACGCGCGCCCCGATTGGGAGGCGCCGGCCTTTACGAAATTGCCGATTGCCAGCCGGACCGGGTCGGGCGCAAATGTGGCAAACGATCCCGCTCGCGTGGTCGAACCGGCAGCACCTGGCCAGCCGCTATCCAAGCTCGGCTTTTCATTTGAAATGGCGTTTCCGATGTCGTCGCGGTCGGACAAGTAATCGCAACGCCGTCAATTGAAGGCTGCGTCGCTTCGCTTCCACACTGTAAGATGTTGGCAGGTCCCGGCCACTCTCGGTGTCTGGACGTCGCAGCGGAGCCGTTCTTTGAATCTCACCGTCAACAGCGTCCTCGTTCAAGAGATTGGCCTGTCAGCGACCGAGGTCGATGGCCGCGTTGTCGTTCTGAGCCTGCAAGCGGCCTCCTATTTTGATTTCAACAAGGTCGCGAGTGAAATCTGGGGCATGCTCTCAAGCCCGCGCAGGGTCGAGGACATCCTGCAAAAGCTTTCGCAGCATCATGACGTGGACATTGAAATCATGACGCGCGACGTCATGAGCTTTCTGCAATCGCTGGTCACACAACGTCTTGTGCGGATTGTCGCCGTCGAGGCTGCCCGATGAAATTGCGGACCAGGCGGCGTCTGTATCTGCGCGAAGCTTTCGTGATGTTTATTTTTGCGCGGCTCGCAGTCCGCCTGATCGCTCCCGCCCGAATCTTCGCCTGGGTTGACCGCCCTCCGCGGCGAACGAGCCGATTCTCCGGCGATGAAATCGGATGGATAAATTGGGCCGTCGATACAATCGCAACGAAATCACCGCGAAATGACCTATGCCTGCCCCGTGCGCTCGCGGCGCACGCCATGTTGCGCCGGCGCGGCATCGCCAGCAGACTTTGCCTTGCGGTAGCGCGCGAGCAGCAGGAATTGGCCGGTCATGCCTGGGTCGAAGTCGACGACCACACGATCATCGGTGACACGGGCGGCAACCGATTTACACGCATTGCCAAGTTCGGAGTACCGAGAACCGTTTAGGCATTTCGTCAATGAGCGGCATAGCCGGCATAATTCGTTTTGATGACAGGGGCGTCAGGCGCCAGGAGCTCGAGCGCGTGGCGAACGCCCTTCATCAATATGGGCCGGACAAACACGGTGTTATCGCGCAGGACAACGTCGGGCTTGTTCACGCACTGATGCGAATGACTCCTGAGGACCGGTACGATCATCAACCGACTCGAGGCGCCGGCGGAACGATGATCACCGCCGACCTGCGGATCGACAATCGCGGCGATTTGCTCGGCCGTCTTTCTCTCAACCGGCAGCTGGTCGCGGAATGGTCCGACGCACGTCTGCTGCTCTTTGCCTGGGAGAAGGTCGGCGACCGCATTTTTTCGATGCTGCGCGGACCTTTCGCGGTTGCCATATGGGACGGCAGCAAAAGGTCGTTGACCCTCGCACGCGACCATCTGGGTCTGAATGTTCTGATGTGGCATCGGGACAAGCACTCCTTTGCCTTTGCCACGATGCCCAACGGACTGTTTGCGTTCGACAACGTGCAACGAGAGCTCTGCGAGGAAAAAATCGCCGATTTCCTCGTGCTCAATCACGCCGATCATGCCGGCACCATCTACCGGAACATCTTTCGCATTCCGCCCGCACACCTGATGCGGATTGGATCCGACGGCTCCCTCGAGCTGCAGCGCTACTGGGCGCTCGATGAAATTGCTCCGGTCAAGCTGAAGTCCGATGCCGCCTATGCGGAAGGGTTGCGTGAGCAGCTCGATCGCGCCGTTCGGCGCCAAATGCGCAGCCTTCATCCGGTAGGCGCTCTCCTGAGCGGCGGCCTCGATTCTTCATCGGTCGTGGCTCTCGCCGCTCGCGCACTCGCAGAGAGAAAGCAGAGGCTACCCGCGTTTACAGGCGTCCCCCGCCGAGGCTTCGACGGTCCGGTGCCGGACGGTTCTTATGCAGACGAAACTCCTTTCGTCGAAGCGATCAAGGACAAGCTCGGCAATGTCGATGTCCACTATGTGCACAATAACGAGTGCGACGACTTTGCCGCGCTTGAGCGCTTTTTCATTGCGCTGAATGGGCCGGTGCGGAACCCAAGTAACTTCGGCTGGACGTTAGGTGCTCTCGAAAACGCGCGGCGGCAGAATTGCCGCGTGTTGCTCGGCGGCCTCCACGGAAACTACACGATAAGCTGGGACGGCTGGTCGCAGACGGTTTCCCACCTGCTGCGCGGGAGACTCCTGCTCGCTCATCGTCAGTGGCGGCTCTATTACCGCAGCACGCCGTTTTCGCGGTCGGTCGCATTCAAAAAACTTTTTGTCGACCCTCTCGTCCCATTGCCGGTTGGCAATTGGATCGACCGCCGCCGGCGGCCAAATCATGCCGCGGCCTGGCAGGACCATTCTCCGATCCGAGCGAACTTCGCAAATGCCATGGCTGTTGAACGGCGGGCCCGCAAGTTCGGCCACGACTTCCTCTACCGTGTCCGTCGCAATGAACGCGCACAGGGGCTCGGACAGGTTGACTACCTCGGGGACTGGCACGCTGCTGAAAAGGCCGTCACCGGAGTTGAGGTCCGCGACCCGACGGCGGACATCGATGTTGTCTCCTATTGTTTCGAAATCCCACCCGAACAGTTTCTTGCCGAAGGAACCGACCGTTCACTCGTTCGTCGCGCCATGTGGGGAATGCTTCCCGAGGCGGTCTTGACCAACCGCTCGCGAGGTCTTCAGGCCGCGGACTGGTATGAAAAGCTCGCGACAAATCGCGACGCGCTATCGCAACAGGTCGCTGCGCTTTCCCGGTCGCCGCTGGCACGCAAAATGATCGATCTCCCCCGGCTGGAGAGCGCAATCAGGACGTGGCCGGAGACGGGATGGGAAAGGCTGGACGTGTTCCGTGAATATAACCTCGCGCTGACACGTGGCATCGCCGGCGCGCGCTTTCTGCAATGGTTTGAATCGGCGAACTAGCGATGCTTAGAGACCGTGATCGGGGATCACTTCGGCCGCAACCAGCCGGTTCCAGATAAAGAGTATGATTAGCGCGCCGACGCTTGCACCCAGAAAGCCGGCGCTTTCCCCCGGGCGATAAAGTCCGGCCATATGGCCGAGGGAAGTTGCCAGGAACGCGCCGGCAACGCCTAAAGCGATCGTGAGCACGAAGCCCTTGGCCTTGTTAGGTCCCGGCATTAGCACGCGTGCAATCGTGCCGGCGACACAACCAATGATGAGAACCCAGAGAAGAACGCCCATGCGACGAGCCCCGTCGGTCAAAGGCGGCGAGCCGCGAACATCGACCGTTTCACCAGCTCGGACAACCTAGCCGCTTTCGCATATCGCGTCCAACGATCGCCTGCTCCGGCTATCGCTGCGGCCCCGACAGCCGAAGGTCACGTTCTGCCCGGAAGACGTTGCTGTAGAGATTTGCAATCCACTGGCGGCCGCTCGACGTCACATTGAGATAGCGGATCGCCGTTTGAATGTAGGGGGACACTGTCTTCCAGTAGAACTGAGGATACAAATCCGTTAGGTCGGCGGGCGACCCGTATCCGAGCTGCTTGTTGAGGCCGACCTCCTCGAACTCATAATAGAGCGCGTTTGCCTTTCGCAGGTATTGAGGATCGCCAAGTTGCCCAATGAGATCGGCGGCGCGCACGAGTTCGCCTTCCTCACTGCCGTTTCCGTTCGGCTCAGTCGCCGCAGGAAAACGCGTGAACTCAATTGAGCGGGCAATCCTTGTGGCATCGAGGAGATCGCTGCTGCCGATCCGGTCCATGACAAAGAGCTTCGACCTGTCCACATGGTGCATTAGCAGGGCCGCATCGGAGGATCCGCGTGGAATCTTGGTGCGGCGTCCTTGCCCATCGACGACATATCCGTCGGGACCGTCTCCCTCCAGAATGCCCCGCACATAGCCAATGTCATGAAGCAGGCAGGCGACGAGGACGTGCGCGAAATCGGCCGGTGAGGTGGGCGTGAGCAGCGCCCGGCCCTTCATGATGTCGTAACCGACAAGCGTCACGAGCATCGTGTGCTCGACATTGTGGTAGAGCGCGTCGCTGTTGCCGATACATTCCAGCGCAAGCCGGGCGACTGACGGGACAAGCTCGGCTAGCTCGGCTTCGGTCGACGAAAAGCGGCGGCCGAGATGCGACGTTAAAAATGATCCAAGTGCTTCTGCAGAGAGTTCCGGAACTGTGATCATTGTGCACCCGCCCCCACATAGAATTCTTCTATGGTACCGGTACTCCGATGCGGACGCTGTGACGGCTATCACAATCGCGTGGCAAAAGTCGCTGAATTAACTGAATTTCTTCCACACCCACAACGGCTAAAGCCGTTGCTTGAGCGCCGCAGCCGCGAGTGCGTAGCCACCCTGGGCACCGTCAATGAAATGGACATGGCTTGGATGCGCCGGCGAGGGCGTGAAGCACGTCATGATGGCGGCGCTCTCGCGGTGGCAGCCATAGCGGATGTGTCCCTCCCTCTCCGCCGCCGCCAGAGTGTCTTCGATTCTTCGCGCCATGCCGGGCGAACAGTCGACGATCATGCGCAGCGCGTCGTCGAACTTCCGGAAATCCGAGTTCGCGACCACCTCGGACAGATATTTGACCGGGACAAAACGGCCGACCCGGATGTTGAAACGCATTATGAGGAAATAGAGAAAGGTCCGCGCATAGACCTTCATTTTGCTTATGCCGACCGGCTCGCCGGCTTTTCTGCTGGCCGATGCTTCGAGATCGCAGCCCTGCGGCGGCCATTTCAATTGCATGGCCTCGCGCGTGGCCGGACGCGCGCATTCTGTCGACCCTTCCACTATGGTGATGATGTGCCTGACGGCGGCGCGAAAGGCGGACATGCGCTGGATGTCAGCCGGTAGCACCAGCACCGAGAGGATCTGTCCGTACTGTGTGGGAAACTGCTCGAAGCGGCAGGACAGGCCCGACAGATCGGGCCGAGCCCCTGGGGGTGCGCGCGGGACGCCTATTTCGTCACGCTTCATCGCCGCGTCCGCCCACGCAACTCCGCCGCCCGAGAACATTGCGATGCTGATATTGTCCGAAACGGCGTACCGTCCGACGCGGACATCGTGGCCGTTTCGCCGGATCTCTCCGACGGATACCATCCCTATCCTCAATGTAAGGTCGAGATCCTCGCGGACCCAGGTCGCGGTCTCGGCAAGAGCTTGCCGAGCTATTCCTCCGTCGGCGGGCGAAACGGCAAAGCTCGCCCCGTCACCGCCAAATACGAAAGGAAAATCCCGGCCACCGACGGCATTGGCGATCGCAGCGATCAC
>JBEVFG010000129.1:0-4233 GCA_040512415.1 Pseudolabrys sp.
GACACGAGATGCGTGCGGCCCTTGTAGCCCTGGCGCCCTTCGAAATTGCGGTTCGACGTTGACGCGCAGCGTTCGCCCGGCTGCAACTTGTCGGGGTTCATCGCAAGGCACATCGAACAGCCCGGCTCACGCCACTCGAAACCGGCGGCCTTGAAGATCTTATCGAGGCCCTCCGCTTCCGCCTGCATTTTAACGAGGCCGGAGCCGGGAACGATCATCGCGTTGACATTGGTATTGACCGTCTTGCCATCGACCACGCGCGCAACCGCACGCAGATCCTCGATGCGTCCATTGGTGCACGAGCCGATGAACACACGATCGAGCTTGAGGTCGGTGATCTTCTCGCCGCCCTTGAGGCCCATGTATTCGAGCGAGCGCTCGGCCGCGATGCGTTTCTTTTCGTCGGCAATTTCCGTCGGTACCGGGACCTTGCCGGTGATCGACGTCACTTGTTCGGGGCTGGTACCCCAGGTGACCAACGGCGGCAGTTTCGCGGCATCAAGACGAATCTCACGGTCGAAATAAGCGCCGTCGTCCGACCGCAAAGTCTCCCAATAGCGCATCGCCTCGTCCCAGGCCTTACCCTTCGGCGTTTTCGGCTTGTCCTTGAGATAGGTGTAGGCGATTTCGTCCGGCGCGATGAAGCCAGCCTTGGCGCCGCCTTCGACCGACATATTGCAGATCGTCATGCGGCCTTCGATGGACGTCGCGCGGATCGCTTCGCCGGCATATTCCAGCGCATAGCCCGTGCCGCCGGCAGTACCGATCTCGCCGATGATCGCAAGAATGATGTCCTTGGCGGTGACGCCGGATGGCAGTTTGCCGTCGACCACCGCGCACATGTTCTTCGATTTCTTCTGGATCAACGTCTGTGTCGCAAGTACATGCTCGACCTCGGAGGTGCCGATGCCGTAGGCGAGCGCGCCGAAGGCGCCATGCGTCGCAGTATGGCTGTCGCCGCACACGATCGTGGTGCCGGGTAGCGTGAAGCCCTGCTCGGGCCCGATGATGTGGACGATACCCTGGCGCTTGTCGAACTCGTTGAAATACTCGATGCCGAAATCCTTTGCGTTCTTTGCCAGCGCCGCGATCTGCTCGGCGCTTTGCGGATCCGGATTAGGCTTGCTGCGGTCGGTGGTCGGAACGTTGTGATCGACCACGGCCAATGTCTTGTCGGGTGCGTGCACTTTGCGGCCGGCGGCGCGCAGACCTTCAAAGGCCTGCGGTGAGGTGACCTCGTGCACCAGATGACGATCGACATAGATGAGGCACGTCCCATCCGATTGCTCGTCAACCAGGTGGTCTTCCCAGATTTTGTCGTAGAGCGTTCGTGGTTTCATGACGTCAACTTTTGCTCAGAGTGAGACGGATAGCGGCTCGCAGGCTTCCGGCAGCACCGGCGCGATCAAAGGCCTGCCTGTACTGCTGCCGTCAGCCGGCCGAAAAACCGCCACGGCAATCGCGCGTGGTCGACCAGGACAATCCGCTGAGCTCTGGAAACCATGACGGTTATATAGCCAATCATTGTGCTCCCGACAACGAATGGGCTGACAAAGGAAAAAGGCCGCCACGGCGGCCCTTTCACCCCGAATAGCCGAAATATTATTCGCTTGCCGCAACCTCGGCGCCTTCCGCGCCGCTGGCGCCCTGCGCCTCGGAGATGCGCGCCTTCTTGCCGCGCAGTCCGCGCAGGTAGTACAGCTTGGCGCGGCGTACCTTGCCGCGGCGGACCACCTCGATCGAGTCGATCATCGGCGAATAGAGCGGGAACACGCGCTCGACGCCCTCGCCGTACGAAATCTTGCGCACGGTGAAGTTCTCGTTGATGCCGCGCCCCGAGCGGCCGATGCAGACGCCTTCGTAAGCCTGCACGCGTGCCTTGTCGCCTTCGACGACCTTGACGTTAACCAACACCGTATCGCCCGGCTGGAAGTCGGGAATGGTCTTGCCGGCCGAGAGCTTCTCGACCTGCTCTTTATCGAGCTGCTGAATGATGTCCATTGCGAATTCTCCGTCGGCAGCGCCAGCAACCGGCGCGCGGTCTTTGTCTGGTCTGAATGGGTTGGCGAGCTTGTATTACAAAGCTTTCGGCTTGTCACCCTTTGGATTCGTACGGTTTTTCGGCGCTTTGCGGACCTGGTATGCTGACCAGAGGTCCGGTCGGCGCTCGGCCGTGAGCCGCTCGGCCTCCGCCTGCCGCCAGGCTTTGACCTTGGCGTGATCACCGGAGGTGAGCACTTCAGGGACAGGCTCGCCTTCGAAGACCGGGGGGCGTGTGTATTGCGGGTATTCCAGCAATCCGTCGGCAAAGCTTTCCTCGGCGGCGGATGCCTCCTTGCCCATGACCCCGGGCAGCAGGCGCACGCAGGCATCGAGCAATGCGAGCGCGGCAATCTCGCCGCCGGATAAAATAAAGTCGCCGAGCGATACTTCCTCGAGCGCGCGCGCCTTGATCAGCCGTTCGTCGACGCCTTCAAAGCGTGCGCACACAATGACAACTCCCAACCCGTGCGCGAGCTTTGCGGCCCGGCTTTGTCTGAGCGGCAGGCCGCGCGGACTCATCAGCAGACGAGGGCGCGTGTCATGCGGAAGGGCATCGAGCGCGTGCGCAAGCACATCGGCCCTCATCACCATGCCAGGCCCGCCGCCGGCTGGCGTGTCGTCGACGGTGCGATGCTTGTCGGTTGCATGCGCGCGAATGTCGACCGTGTCGAGTGACCAGATGCCGGACGTCATCGCCTTGCCCGCCAGACTCTGCGCCAGCGGCCCCGGGAACATCTCGGGAAAGATGGTCAATACGCTTGCCCGCCACATGCTCATTCGTCCCGCGCCTCGACCTCAACCGGTTGCACAAGCACGATCTGCTTTGCCTCAAGATCCACACGTGGAACCGTTGCATCGTTGAATGGCAGCATCAGAGGCTCGCCGCTGCCCACCGGCATGATCTCGATGATGTCGCCGGCGCCGAAATTGTGCAGCGCGTGCACCGTTCCGATCTGGACACCCTCCGGTGTAACGACATCAAGACCGACCAGATCGGCGTGATAGTAGGTATCCTCCTCGTCGATCTTGGGCAGCCGTGCGCGCGGAATATAAAGCTCGAGATTGCGCAATCGTTCAGCTGCGTCGCGGTCACTGACCCCCGCAATGCGCGCGACGAAGTGATCCTTGGCCGGACGCATGGCCTCGATCTCGAAGCGCTGCGTGCCGTCTTCCGTTTCCAGCGGCCCGTAAGTCGCAACTGCCGCGGGATTCTCCGTGAACGACCAGAGCTTGACCTCGCCGCGCACGCCGTGCGCGGCACCGATGCGGGCAACGCAAATTCGTTCGGCCACGGCGCGAGCGGGCGAGCCTTAGCTCGCCGCCGGAGCCGGCGCGACCTCGGCCGGCTTGTCTGCCTTTGCCGGGTTCTCCGCCGCCTTCTCCGCAGGCTTGCCGCCTTCGGCTACGGGCGCACCACCGGCAGCTTTCGCTGCTTCCTCTTCCTTCGCCTTGCGCTCTTTGCGCGGGACCGCTTTTTCCGGGTTGTTGCGCTTCGGCCGCTTCATGATGCCGGCGGCGTCGAGGAAGCGCATCACGCGATCAGACGGCTGCGCGCCCTTCTTCATCCAAGCCTGGACTTTTTCGAGGTCGAGCTTGAGCCGCTCGGTCTTTTCTTTGGGCAGCAACGGATTGAAATAGCCGAGCCGCTCGATGAAGCGGCCGTCGCGCGGCGCACGATTGTCGGCGACGACGACGTGATAAACCGGCCGTTTCTTGGTGCCGGCACGGGCGAGACGAATAACGAGAGACATCCTTTAGTCCTTTCTCATTCTACTGATTAATAATCACTTCTTCTTTCCAAGGCTGGGCGGCAAACCGCCCGGTAATCCGGGAAACTTTCCGCCCAGGCCCGGCAGGCCGGGTAGTCCGGGCATATTCGGAGGAAGCTTCGGCATGGTCGGCGGCAAAGAACCACCGCTGCCGGGCATATTTGGTGGCAGTTGACCGCCGGGCATGTTCTTCGCCATTTCCGCCATCTGCTCGGGTGACGGCATGCTGGAGCCGAAACCCATGGCCTGCGCCAGGCCTGCAAGCGGGCCGCGCTTGGCGCCGCCCATCATCTTCATCATGTCCGACATGCCGCGATGCATCTTCAGCAATTTGTTGATCGCTTCCGGCGTCGTGCCGGAGCCGGCGGCAATACGCTTCTTACGGCTGGCCTTGAGCAAATCCGGATTGCGGCGCTCCTTC
>JBEVFG010000130.1:0-3617 GCA_040512415.1 Pseudolabrys sp.
CGGCCTTTAGCTCGCACCGTTATTGGGCGGTTGCGCCAGCACAGATCGCAAACCAATCAGCCCACTTCTGGAAAGCAGTGACGATGATGGGCGCCGCGGTGCTGTTATTCATCACCGGCGCGGGTCGTTATTCGATCGACGCGACGCTTCAATGAAGGCCTTGAGAGGCCACACGCTCGGGACGAGGTAAAAAGCGGAATGTCCGCTATTGGCACAAAGCGGACATCCCTAGTTGCACTGCACATGTCTGCTTTTGACCCAAAGCGGACATTCTCTTTAAGACGACGAGTTTGATTGCTACAAACATGGAAACTTTGGGTGGCGAACTGAGGGCTTTATCGAATGACTTGGGGACAGATAGGTTGATTCGTTTCGATAGGAATTATTGCGGTAGCCATTTGGTATTTTAAAATTTATCGCAAGCGTCCGACTGAATGAGACCTTTGATGCAGCAGGACAGCAGATAATGGGATATTTCGAGCCGAAGGCCGGAGGGCCTGAACAACTAGGCAAGATAATGGGCGACGCTTTTGCAGCCGCTATAGTCGTTTCTGTGCTCGCCTTGGTGTTATCAAGCATGTTGCGTTGAACACGGAACATTCGCTTCTTCCCTTTTGAGTGAACGGCGGAATGTCCGCTTTTGGCACTTAGCGGACATCGGCTTGTGCGCTGCATATGTCTGCTTTTGACCCAAAGCGGACCTACAAAAAACTCCTTGCGAAGCCGTTCCGACTGCCTCTCTCATGAGGTTTGCGCTCAATGACGCCCGGCTACGGCCGATCTCCCAATATCGGGATGCACATGATCGCGAAGGCCAGCGCCAGTACCGGTAAAATGTCGAGAGGTTCGCTTTACCCGGGATCAGCACGCCAGGTCACGCGGGCGATTGCGGTCCGCGAGCGCCTTCGAGGTGAACTAGCCAATGGACTGCCTTGATCAACTGTTCGCGCGTGGCCCAATTCGCCTTCATCCAATGCCGGGTGAGTAGAATCTGTGCCGTGTGGGTCGGGCGCGCGGATGGCCCACGCGCCTTACGCAATTCTGTCATTTCGTCGAAGAGCCGCTTGCGCTGGTTTTCAATCAACGCATGTTTGCTGCGCACGCTTATGGGTAGCGGCGTCGTACGCGGTCGCGGGATGCAGCTCGGGCGCCGGTGTGCTGGCACGGTGAAAATATCCCAACGCCCGGGCGCGAAGATTCGCGCGCTGAATATCGAGCGGCCAACCCTATCGGCGGTGCCAGTAACGGAACTGGTAACTAAACAGCAAGAACGCGTAACATTTCGGTAACACACATGCCGCGGCTCAGCGGTCAGTCCGACTCGCCGCCACTCGCCAGCCTGTAGCCGACGCCGAGCTCGCTTACCAGAATGCGGGGCTGCTTCGGATTCTGCTCGATCTTACGGCGCAACCTGCGCACCAGAATCCGCAAGTAGTGCGCATTGTGTAGGTGGTGGACGCCCCATACCTCCTTCATCAGGATGTTATGGGTCACCACGTTGCCGGCGTGTTGCGCGAGCGCTTGTAGCAGCCGATATTCTTTCGGCGAGAGCACCACGCGCGCGCCATCGATGAATACGGTACGGTTTGTGAGATCGATCGACAGCGGCCCGAGCTTGACGATCGGCTCGCCCAGAGCGCCGTGCGCTTGTCGGCGTATCGCTGCACGCGCACGGGCCAGCAATTCGACCATGCTGAACGGCTTCACAACATAGTCGTCGGCCCCGCACTCAAGCAGCCTCACCTTGTCGTTATCGCTGGCGCGAACCGAGAGCACGATGATTGGTACCATCGACCAAGAACGGATCCGCTCCACGATGCTGGCCCCGTCCATGTCGGGCAGGTTGAGATCGACCACGATGAGGTCAGCCTGGCGTAGCGTTGCAGCGCGCAGCCCCGCCTTGCCGGTCTCTGCTTCAACCACTTTAAAGTGTTCGAGATCAAACCCGGCATGCAGGAAGCGCCGGATTTGTGGATCGTCGTCGATGATAAGAACGACCGGCGGCGGCGTGTCACTCATCGGCGTGCTCGTCGGATGCCGGCTGAGCTTTAACCGGCAGATCGATCTGAAATGTCGTTCCACACTTATGACCGGGGCTGATTGCCCAGATACGACCGCCACTGGCTTCTATCAACGCCCGAGCAATCCATAGTCCAAGCCCCGATCCGGAAATTGCGCCGACGTGACGCGGACTGCGGTAGAAGCGCTCGAAGATTTTCTCGGCCTCACCGTGCGCAAGCCCTTCGCCGTTGTCGGCAACCTTGACCTGGATCACGCTACCGGTATGCGCCGCGCTGATCGAGATTGGCGTGCCGGGTGCAGAGTATTTCACCGCATTCTCAATGATCTGGCCCAGTGCGCTTTCGACCAATGTGGCGTCAATATCGATCAGCGGTAAATCATCGGCGACATCGAGCGCGATCGGACGGTCGCCAAGCAGGCGCCGCTTGCGCACGAGCGCGCCATTGACGATGTCCTCGGGATCGACCCACGCTGGGCGCGGCCGAATTCCGTCGCTACTGATGCGCGTCGCGTCGACCAGGTTCTGAATGTCGCCGTTGAGCCGTTCGGCTTCGCCCAGCACCACGCGGACTAGGGACGATAAATGCTCATCCCGATCGATCACTTGCGATCGAGCGAGAACTGAGGCGGAACCCACGATCGAAGCGAGCGGCGTACGCAATTCGTGCGAGACGGAGCCGATCAGAGCGTCCCGCAGACTTTCTGCTTGCGCGCGAATCTTTGCCTGCCGGACGGCGACGGCCACGCGGCCGGTAATGGTCGCGACGGTCATGAACAGCACGATGTCGGCAATCTGGGCAGGACTGTGGACACGGAAGTCGTAATACGGTGCGTAGAAGAAAAATGCCGCCGCGCCGATGCCTGAAATTCCTGCGAACAGCGCCGGGATAGCGCCCCAACGCAACGCCGCTACGATGACCGGGATCAGGTAGACGATCGTGACATGTTCGATCGGAAGCCACAGAAATGCCACCGCGAGCGCCGCGGTCAGAACCGCAACAATGAGCAGGGTAACAAGAACGCCGACAATCTGCTCCAGCAGCCAGCGGCCGCGTGGTCCGTTGCGGAATTCCCGGATGCGGATCAGCATGGTGCCACGAGCGTTCTTGATCGCTTGCCGCGCCAAAGCGTCACAGTAATTAATTCCCGTTTATCGTTCTTTATCATTCATTTTCAACTGGATAATTCGGGCGCTATTGACCTTTGGCCTACGACTTTAGGTGCACAGCACTAAGTCTATGGGGGGCGTATTCCTTTATTGGGGGCGGTCTTTCGGCGAATAGGCGAGAGGCGGTCTTAATAAAAATCAACGATAGGGGGGACAACTATGCCTGCAATCCCGAAAGACTTCCGGCGTGTGATCATCGCTGCAGCGGTGGGCAACGTCATCGAGTGGTACGACTTCTATATCTTCGGCAGCTTGGCCGCGGTCTTGTCGGTCAAGTTCTTCGAACAGAGCCATCCGGTGGCGGCGCTGCTGAGCACGATTGCGCTGTTCACCGCCGGATTCCTGATCCGTCCGCTGGGGGCCTTCCTGTTCGGATGGATGGGCGACCGCGTGGGCCGCAAGTACACATTCCTCCTCACACTGACCG
>JBEVFG010000131.1:0-2818 GCA_040512415.1 Pseudolabrys sp.
TGTCGATGTCGTCGAGCAGCGCCATCGCCGGCCGCGCGAGCCGGCATTCGGTATATCGCATCGCCGCCGGCGGATCGCCGTCGACCGAGCCGAAATTGCCCTGCCCGTCGATCAGCATCAGGCGCATGGAGAAATCCTGCGCCATGCGCACCAAGGCGTCGTAGATCGCCTGGTCGCCGTGCGGGTGATATTTGCCCATCACGTCGCCGACCACGCGCGCCGATTTCACGTATTTCTTGTCGGGCGTATGGCCCTGCTCGTTCATCGAATGGAGAATGCGCCGGTGCACCGGCTTGAGGCCGTCGCGCGCATCGGGCAGCGCCCGCGACACGATCACGCTCATCGCGTAATCGAGATAGCTGCGCTTCATCTCCTCGGTGATGGAGACCGGGCGCACATCGGAAGGGGGCGCGTCCCCCGATTTGGGAGGTTCGGTGTCGGCCAAGACGACATCCTGCGTGGAATTTTTGTTGCGATTTTTCTAGCTGATTCAGGGTGGCGACGCCACCCGAAACGAGTGCGTATACCGGCTAATATCCCTATTTAATTCAATGTGTTGCTGGCACCCGGCGAGTTCCGAAAACGGGCCATTTTCGGGCATCAAACGCAGCGGAAAAGAGGTAGTTTGAGTGCTGTTTATGCCACTCGAATTTCTCATTTCCGCGCTGGTGACCTTGCTGGTCGTGGTCGACCCGATCGGCCTCGTGCCGTCTTATCTCGCGGTCACGCATGGCCTGCCCAAGCGCGCGCGGCGCAGTGTGGCGCTGCGCGCCGCCGTGATTGCCGCGGCCATCCTCGCCGGCAGCGCGCTCATCGGCGACTGGCTACTACGCACGCTCTCGATCGGCATGCCGGCGTTCCGCATTGCCGGCGGCCTGCTGCTGTTCTCGATCGCCTCCGAAATGGTGTTCGGCGTACGCATCGAGCGGCAGTCGCGTCAGGCCGAAGATGCCATCGAGGAGCATGTGCGCAACGTCGCGGCCTTCCCGCTCGCCATTCCATTGATGGCGGGTCCTGGTGCGATCACCGCCACTGTGCTGCTCGCCGGCCGCGGTGAGGGTGACCCGATGCGGTTGACAATCCTGCTCGCCGTCATCGCCTTCGTCGCCGCGCTCTGCGCCGCGGTCTTTTTACTCTGCACGCGTATCGAAAGGGTGCTCGGCGTGACAGGTAACATCGTGCTCTCGCGCCTGCTCGGCGTTCTGCTCGCGGCGCTCGCCGTGCAATTTGTCGTCGATGGCGTGCGCGCCGCGCTGGCGTGAAGGGCGGCCGGCGTACGGAACTTTTCAGACTATGATACATTTTTGAGCTGAGGGGCGCGTCCAGTTTGGAACTGTGACCGGGTGAGAACCCTCAAATTTCTTGCAATCGGTCTGACCGCGCTGGCGCTCGTTCCCGGCGGCGCGCATTTCTTTTCGCTGCCGAACAAGATCACTTTGACCGAAAGCAACTATTTCATCGTGCAGAACATCTACCGCGGCTGGGCGCTGTTCGGCATCGTGCTGTTCGGCGCACTCTTCGCCAATATGGCGCTCGCCTGGGCCATGCGCGGGCAGCGCGCCTTTGTTTTTGTGCTGATCTGTCTCGGCTGCCTCGTCGCCAACCTTGTTATTTTCTTCGCCTTCACCTTTCCGGCCAACCAGGCGACCAACAACTGGACCGAGGTGCCGGCCGACTGGCAGCAGCTGCGCTGGCAGTGGGAGGTGTCGCACGCGATGAACGCAGTGATCTCCTTCGTTGGCTTCTGCTCGCTGGCGGTGTCGTTGTTGGTCGAAAGGGAGTGAAACCCCCTTCCGCTCACCCCCGCGAAAGCGGGGGTCCAGAGCACAATTACCGACTCTGAAAATTTCGCCCCTGGATTCCCGCTTACGCGGGAATGAGCGGATAAGGGGGAACGCCGAGCGAGCTAGAACGGAATCTCGTCGTCCATATCGTCGCGCTTGCCGCCGGCGCCGGCCATCGCCGGCTTTCGCTCGCGTGACGCGGCGGTTGGCCCGGCCGACCCGAAGTCGCCATTGTCGGCCCCGGCTCCGCCGCCGGCGCGATCGAGCATCGTCAGCGCCGAGTTGAAGCCCTGCAGTACGACCTCGGTCGAGTAGCGGTCCTGGCCGTCCTTGTTCTGCCATTTGCGCGTCTGCAGCGCGCCTTCGAGATAAACCTTCGAGCCTTTCTTGAGGTACTGCTCGGCAATCTTGGCGAGGCCCTCGCTGAAGATCACGACGCGATGCCATTCGGTCTTCTCGCGCCGTTCGCCGGTTGTCTTGTCGCGCCAGCTTTCCGAGGTCGCGACCCTCAGATTGACGATCGGGCGGCCGTCCTGGGTGCGGCGGACTTCGGGGTCGGCGCCCAGATTGCCGACGAGAATGACCTTGTTGACGCTGCCTGCCATCGCTCTCTCCATACACTTTCCGTTTCACCCTACCCCGGGATCACCCGAGGTTCGCGGCTGCCGCGCGCCGCGCCCGCACTTGTCCCCGTAAAATCATGGCTTGGGACGTTGTTCCTGTTTTGTTCTAACATGCCCATAGTTGCCTTGCAACTGGTTGCCGCGTTTTTCTAAGCGAGAGGGGTAGACCCCGAACGATGGATCGAATCCGGGCCGTCCGTTGGCGTGATTGGAGTCTGAATTCCGTTGTCGAGACCCGCCCCGTCGACGTTTTTAGCGTCCGTATTTTTTGGGCTGATGCCACCGAACCCGAATTTGACCAGCAGCGTTCCGGTGAGCTGATCCACCGTGTAGGGCTTCGGCAGGAAGGCGGAATTCTTGACGAACAGCGCCTGCATGCCGTCGGTCACGCCCTGATCGGATGTGTAGAGC
>JBEVFG010000132.1:0-2748 GCA_040512415.1 Pseudolabrys sp.
GGGATCACACCACAAGCGATCCGCCCGCCGGCCTCACCTGTAGGGTCGGTCTTATAGTCATCGCTTCCAGCGTGAATGACGATCGCCGAACCATCGGCGTCATACACCGAATTCGGCTTGCCCTTCTCAAGCGTGATAGCGGCATTCAAGACTTCGACTGTCAGATCTCCGCTTTGCGGAATGTGCAGATTGGGCATATCGCCGGCATGCTGGCCTTCAGGTGACATCATCCCGTGCTTCTTCCGCCCGGGGTTGAAGTGCCCACCCGCTGACGTGAAGGGAGGCTCGCACTTACCGACAGCGTGGACGTGAAATGCATGCTCGCCTGGCGGCAGCCCTTTGAGTGCTACATTAATCAACACACCCGGCGTGGTTTGCGTGAGATTGACTGAGCCGACCTCCTTGCCTTCGGCATTTTTCATGACGACGGACGCGGTCTGCGCGGCAGCGGCGACTGTCGCACCAAAAAGCGCGACGGTAGCCAGAAAGCAAAGGCCGGCACATTTTTGGATTGTCATAGTCTTGCTCCCGGTATCATTGATCGCCAAGCATACTGTCACTAAGCGCTGACACCGGAGGCTCGACGATCGACTGAAATCACGTTGCTGTGAGTAGGGAAAGATCAGGAAAATCAGCATGGTACCAACAAAACTTGATCACTGCGTAATCCACGTTTCCGATTGGGACCGGTCCAATAAATTCTACGAACAAGTAATAGGAGCCGAACTCGTGCAACGGCCGCACGGTTGGGCGTACCGGCTCGGCGACAAGCAGCTCAATGTGCACGGACCGGGTGTAAAACCTGCCGAAGTTGCGCGTTTGCCGGTCCAGCCCGGCAACAGCGATCTTTGTTTTGAATGGCAAGGATCGATTGACGACGCGATAACACATCTGAAGGAACACGGCGTTGCCATAGAATGTGGCCCGATGCAGCGGTTCGGCGCAAAAGGGCCGGGTACGTCGGTCTATTTTCGGGATCCGGACGGTTCGCTCATGGAATTTATGAGCTATGGAGCAAAGAAATGACCGAAGCGGCGGGCACGCATAATCCGCAATTTCTGCCACCGGGAATCCCAGTCCCGCAAGATGACGGTGCAGCGCGGCATCTCGCGGGTGCAAAGCTGCCCGATTTGGCGCTTCCGGCCACGGATGGAGCACCTGTCAACCTGTCCAGGCTGAGGGGCCGGACTGTCATCTACATTTATCCACGGACAGGTGTTCCGGGCGTTGATCCACCCACCGGATGGGACCAGATCCCGGGCGCGCGAGGCTGCACACCGCAGTCCTGTGCGTTTCGCGATCATTTCGGCGAGCTCAAGCGGCTTGGTGTGGCGCAGCTCTACGGCCTTTCGACGCAGGACACGGCCTATCAGCGTGAAGCAGCGACACGCTTGCATCTGCCATTCGCGTTGTTGTCGGACGAGAAACTGGCGCTGACAAATGCACTGAAGCTCCCGACGTTCTCGGTCGCGGGCATGACGCTGCTCAAGCGCATGGCGCTTATTGTCGGCGACGGCCAGATCGTAAAGACGTTCTATCCCGTCTTTCCGCCGGACAAGAATGCCGCGGCGGTCGTTGCCTGGCTTCAGGAGTCGAGGTAGCGGCGCACAGTTGCAAAGACCCCCCGGAACATTTCGGGGGTAAGCACGCCGGTGTTCGTGTTGTAGCGCGAACAATGGTAGCTGCAGAACAGCGCAATTGGGCCGAGCTCGTGCCTCCTGCCGTGCACAAACGGAAGCGTAGCCAGCCGGCCGCCGAGCGCGCGCACCGTGCTTTCATGCGCGATGCGGCCGAGAGCAACGATAGCGCGCAGCTTTTTCATCTCGCCGATCGTAGGTGTCAGAAAATCGCGGCAGGTCCTTATTTCTTCCGGGGTCGGCTTGTTCTCGGGCGGAACGCAGCGCACCGCATTTGTGATCCGGCAATCGACAAGCTCGATCCCGTCATCGGGATGCGCGTGATATTCGCCGCGGGCAAATCCATATTTGCCAAGCGTCTCGTAAAGCAGGACCCCGGCATAGTCACCGGTAAACGGGCGGCCGGTACGGTTAGCGCCTTGCAGCCCCGGCGCCAAGCCGACAATCAGCAACCGCCCATTGATCGATCCGAAAGATGGCACCGGAGAATTGAACCACGCGGACTCTTTCGCACGCCATGTTTTGCGGAAAGCGACAAGCCGCGGGCAACGTGGACAATCTCGTCCCGGCTTGCCGTCAGTCTCCGCCATTGCGCATGAATCCGAGAATTGCCGGCGAACGACGCCGTCACGCGGATAAGATCATGCGCACAACAAAAATGCTATTGGTAGGAGTCGTCGTCTTCGTCGGCCCCGACTGGAGCACCCGCGCGTTGCGGTGGCGCCGGTCTCTGCAGAAACTGTGGCGTATGGGATGCCGCGCGATCCTCGCGAGGAGGGCGGCCCTCGCGTGTCGTTCGATCTGAAGGGTCGCGGCCGATCTTGGTCTGCAATTCGACAATGTCGACGAAGACGTCAGCCTGGCGGCGCAGTTCGTCCGCAACCATCGGCGGCTGCGTCGTTACGGTTGATACGACGGTTACACGCACCCCTTTGCGCTGCACGGCCTCGACAAGCGACCGAAAATCGCCGTCACCTGAAAAGAGCACCATGTGATCGATCGTGCCCGCAATTTCCATGGCATCGACCGCGAGTTCGATGTCCATGTTTCCCTTGACCTTGCGCCGGCCGGTCTGATCGACAAATTCCTTGGTCGCCTTGGTGACGACCGA
>JBEVFG010000133.1:0-3160 GCA_040512415.1 Pseudolabrys sp.
CACCGGCCCGCACGGACAGCAGATAACCTCGTGATCACAAGCAAGCTCGTTCGCGTCGTCCTTTGGATGATCGGCGCATTGCTGTCGTTTTCAGTGATGGCCGTGTCCATTCGCGAGTTATTCAGTGGCGGCCTGAGCATTTTTGAGATCCTTGCGATCCGCAGCGGTGTCGCGCTCGTCGTGCTGTTGGTGCTGCTCGCTGTACACAAGGACCTTCGCGTGCATGCGATACCGCGCCGCATGGGACTCAATTTTTTTCGGAACGGCGTTCATTACGCCTCGCAATACTGTTGGGCGCTCAGCCTCACGATGCTTCCACTTGCCATGGTGTTCGCGCTTGAATTCACCATGCCGGCCTGGACCGCGCTGTTGGCGGTGTGGTTTCTGCACGAGCGGCTGACACCGAGCCGTCTCGGCGTCGTTGCTCTCGGCCTCATCGGTGTGCTGGTGATTCTTCGGCCGGGAATAGCTGACTTCAACCCAGCTGCGATACTGGTGCTGCTTGCCGCCTTCGGTTACGCCATCACGATGATCACGACCAAACAGTTGACGATGACGGAGACGACCTTCGGCATTGTATTCTGGATGGCCGTCATTCAATTTCCGCTGTCGCTGATCGGCAGCAATCCTGCGGTGTTCATGCATCTTGAGACACGGCATATCTTGCCCGCAATGGGCGTGGGCATAGCCGGGCTGACCTCACACTATTGCCTGAGCAATGCATTCCGGTCTGGCGATGCAACGCTGGTCGTGCCGCTGGATTTTATGCGTATCCCGCTCATCGCCGTGGTTGGGTGGGCGTTCTATGGCGAGAGGCTGGACATCTTCGTGCTGCTGGGCGCGCTGATCATCGTCTCCGGGGTGCTCTGGAACCTGCGTTCTGAAGTCGCACATGCGCAATGATGGAAGGCTCGCCCCGGCATGGTTTTCAGATTAGAGTGCCGACCATGAGGGGGCATTCCTGCAAATTCATAGCCGCCGCGATGACGGCTTTATGCAGCCTGTCTTCTGCGGCCGATGCGCAGTCCGCAAATCCCGCTTGTCAGAGGCTTGAGGCGCAGCTGGCGACGCTCAACCAGGGCAACGCGGACCCGGCCCGCGCCGACCAGATTCGACGCACGGAAGACATGGTCAGCCGTCAGCAACTCGAGGTCGATCGGCTGGCCGCACAGTCGCGGCGCATCGGTTGTCAAAACTCAGGCTTCCTCTCCTTTTTCAGCAACCCGCCTCAGCAATGCGGCACGCTCAATCGCCAGATCGATCAGCAACGCCTTGCGCTCGATCGCATGCGCAATCAGCTCGAGCAACTCAATGGCGGCACCACCGAACGCGCTGCACAGCGACAGGCATTGCTCATCGCCCTCGGCAACAACGGATGTGGTCCGCAATACCGTTCGGCGGCAATTGCTGGCCAACAGGGAAGTTTCTTCGATCGGCTGTTCGGCGGAAACAATAGCGGCGGCATTTTCTCCAGCCCGCAAGAACCGATGGGCGGGACATTCCGTACGGTCTGCGTGCGAACCTGTGACGGATTCTATTTTCCCATCTCTTATTCGACCTCGCCCGACCGTTTCCGCGACGATGAGCAAGCCTGCCAGCGGATGTGCCCGGCGGCGGAGGTGGCGCTCTACACGTATCACAACCCAGGCGAGGAAATGGCTCAGGCCGTTTCGCTGAGCGGGCGGCTGTATACGGAGCTTCCGACTGCCTTCCAATATCGAAAGGCCCTGGACTCGACCTGCAGCTGCCGGCGACCCGGCGAAAGCTGGGCGCAGACCCTTAAGTCCGTCGGTCCCGACGACACGGTTGTCCCGGGCGACGTGGTCGTAACCGAGCAGCACGCCAAGCAATTGTCGCAGCCGCGGTCCGGTTCGGATGGAAAACCGCTTAAGCCCGAGTTGCGTGGAACGGTGTCGACAGCTGCACCGGCGTCTGCTGCGCCCGCCGCACAACCACCCGCCGAAACCGACCCGGCCAAACGAACGGTCCGTACGGTTGGGCCAACATTCCTGCCCTCACAGTAAAGCGATCAAAAATCGAAGGCTTCCGATTTTATCGGCTTTCCCGTGATCAGTGACACGTCAGGTGCAGGCATCGGCGCCCCCGGATCGCGGAAGCGGTTGGTTATCGGGTATCGCCGGTCGCGGCCGAAATTCTTCAGTGTCACCTTTACACCCGGTGCAGCCTGGCGCCGCTTGTACTCGGCGATGTTGATCATGCGGTCGACCCGCATGACGATGTCACGGTCAAAGCCCGCAGCGACAATCGCGGAGATCGGCTCCTCATGCTCGACGAGCCGTTCGAGGATCGGATCGAGCACGGCGTAGGCAGGAAGCGAGTCTTCATCTTTCTGATTTTCACGCAGCTCTGCCGTTGGCGGCCGCGTAATGATGTTGTCCGGAATGACCGGGCCATCCGGACCTTTGGCGCCATCCGGTTTCCAGCTATTGCGCAAGCGCGCAAGACGAAAGACTTCGGTCTTGTATAGATCCTTGATGGGATTGAAGCCGCCGTTCATGTCGCCGTAGAGCGTCGCATAACCCACGGACATTTCCGACTTGTTCCCCGTCGTCACCACCATGAGATTGAATTTGTTCGAAATCGCCATGAGAATCGTGCCGCGCGTCCGCGCTTGCAGATTTTCCTCAGTGACGTCGCGTGGCAATCCCGAGAAAGCCGGCGCCAGGGCAGCCTCAAAACCTTCGACCGCCGCAGCGATCGGCAAAATCTCGTAACGCACGCCGAGGGCCCTGGCACACGCCGCCGCATCCTTTAGCGATTCCTGCGACGTGAATTTGTAGGGCAGCATCATGCAACGGACGCGGTCGGCGCCGAGCGCATCGACCGCCATAGCGGCGCACAACGCTGAGTCGATGCCTCCCGACAGGCCAAGAACAACTCCCGGAAACCCGTTCTTGTTGACGTAGTCGCGCAGGCCTAGCACGCAGGCGCTGTAATCGGCGCGGTCCGCTTCGACGCTTGCTACCTGGGGCCCATTTTCACACCGCCAGGCCCCGCTCTGACGGACCCAATGCGTGGTTGCAACCGTTTCCTGAAATGCCGCGAACTGGAATGCAAGCGAGCAATCCGCGTGCAGGCCGAACGAAACCCCATCGAATACGAGTTCATCCTGACCACCGACCTGGTTGACATAGATCGT
>JBEVFG010000134.1:0-7880 GCA_040512415.1 Pseudolabrys sp.
ACGGCGGCGCCGACCTGCTGCTGGTCGAGACTATCTTCGACACGCTCAACGCCAAGGCCGCCATCTTCGCGATCTCGGAGCTTTGCCAGGAGCGTGATCTTGATGTGCCCGTGATGATCTCGGGCACGATCACCGACCGCTCGGGACGTCTGCTGTCGGGCCAGACGCCAGGTGCATTCTGGAATTCTGTCAAGCACGCGAATCCGGTTACCGTCGGACTCAACTGCGCGCTGGGCGCGCGCGAGATGCGCGCGCATATCGACGAGCTTAGCCGGCTCGCCGACACCTTCGTCTGCGCTTATCCGAACGCGGGCCTGCCCAACGAGTTCGGTTATTACGACGAAAGCCCGGAATACATGGCCGAACTGCTTGGAGAATTCGCCCAGGCCGGCCTTGTGAACGTCGTCGGCGGATGCTGCGGCACGACGCCCGAGCACATCGCGGCCATCGCCAAGGCTGTCGCCGGTAAGACGCCGCGCGCCATTCCCGAGGTGCCGCGCCAACTGCGGCTGTCAGGGCTGGAAGGCTTCGCGCTCACCCCGAAAATTCCCTTCGTCAATGTCGGCGAGCGCACCAATGTCACCGGCTCGGCCAAGTTCCGCAAGTTGGTCAGTGCGGGCGATTATTCGACCGCGCTGTCGATTGCGCGCGAGCAGGTGGAGAACGGCGCGCAGGTGGTCGACGTCAACATGGACGAGGGTCTGCTCGATTCCGAGCAGGCGATGACCACGTTCCTCAATCTGATCGCCGCCGAGCCCGATATCGCGCGCGTGCCGGTGATGGTCGACTCATCGAAGTTCTCCGTGATCGAGGCCGGCCTGAAATGCCTGCAGGGCAAATCGGTGGTGAACTCGATATCGATGAAGGAAGGCGAGGAGGCTTTCATCGATCACGCCCGCATCGTGCGCCGCTATGGCGCCGCGGTGGTGGTGATGGCCTTCGACGAGAAGGGGCAGGCCGACACGATCGAACGCAAGGTCGCGATCTGCAAGCGCGCCTACGACATCCTCGTCAACAAAGTGGGCTTCCCGCCCGAGGACATCATCTTCGACCCGAATATCTTCGCCGTTGCCACCGGCATGGAGGAGCACAACAGCTACGGCCTCGCCTTCATCGAAGCCGTGCGCCAGATTCGCGCCGGCCTGCCGCATGCGCACATTTCAGGCGGCGTGTCGAACCTGTCATTCTCGTTCCGCGGCAACGAGCAAATGCGCCAGGCGATGCACTCGGTATTCCTGTTCCACGCCATCAAGGCCGGCATGGACATGGGAATCGTCAATGCCGGTCAGATCGCGGTCTATGACGATCTCGATCCGGAGTTGCGCGAGGCGTGTGAGGACGTTGTACTCGATCGTCGTCCCGACGCGGCCGAGCGGCTGCTGGAGCTGGCGAAGAAATTCCAGGGCGCCGGGCAGGGCGGCAAGGAAGCCGATCTCGCCTGGCGTGGGCAGCCGGTCGAGAAGCGGCTTGCGCATGCGCTGGTGCACGGTATCACCGATTTCATCAACACCGACGTGGAAGAGGCCCGCCTGCGCGCGAAGCGCCCGCTCGAGGTGATCGAAGGTCCGCTGATGGAGGGCATGAACATCGTCGGCGATCTGTTCGGCTCGGGAAAAATGTTTTTGCCGCAGGTGGTGAAGTCCGCGCGCGTGATGAAGCAGGCGGTCGCCTATCTGATGCCCTTCATGGATCAGGACAAGGACGGACGGCAGCACGGCGGCTCGAACGGCAAAATCGTGATGGCGACCGTGAAGGGCGATGTGCACGATATCGGCAAGAACATCGTCGGCGTCGTGCTCCAGTGCAATAATTACGAGGTGGTCGACCTCGGCGTGATGGTGCCGGCGGCCAAGATCCTCGAAACGGCGCGCGCGGAAAGGGCTGACATCATCGGGCTTTCTGGGCTGATCACGCCCTCGCTCGACGAGATGTGCCACGTGGCCGCGGAGATGGAGCGGCAGGGCTTTGAATTGCCGCTGATGATCGGTGGTGCCACCACCAGCCGCGTGCACACGGCGGTGAAAATCCACCCCAATTACAAGCGCGGACAGACGGTCTATGTGAACGATGCGAGCCGGGCGGTCGGTGTGGCGCAGACGCTGATGTCGGTCGATGCCCGTGCCGGCTATGTGGCCGAGCTGCGCGGCGAATATGCCCGCATCGCGGCGGCGCATGCGCGTGCGCAGGAGGACAAGGCGCGGCTGCCGCTTGCAACGGCACGCGCCAATGCGCTGAAGCTCGACTGGTCGGGCGCCTATCAACCGCCGGAGCCGAAATTTATCGGAACCAAAGTGCTCAACGACTATCCGGTCAAGGAACTGATTGACTATATCGACTGGACGCCGTTCTTCTCGACCTGGGAACTGTCGGGGAAATTCCCGGCCATTCTCGACGACGTCAAGTTCGGCCAGGCCGCGCGTTCCTTGTATGAGGATGCGCGCGCCATGCTCGACAAGATTGTGGACGAGCACTGGTTCAGGGCAAATGCAGTGCTCGGTTTCTGGCCGGCGAACGCAAAAGGCGACGATATTCTTGTTTATGGCGACGAGGTGCGCGATGAGCCGATCGCCGAGCTGCATTCGCTGCGCCAGCAACTTTCAAAACGCGAAGGCCGCGCCAATGGGGCGCTAAGCGATTTCATCGCGCCGCGCGAGAGCGGACTTGCCGACTATATCGGCGGCTTCACCGTCACCGCCGGTATCGGCGAGGATGAGGTCGCCGAGCGGTTCAAGCGCGCCAATGACGACTATTCGGCGATCATGGTGAAGGCGCTTGCGGACCGGTTGGCGGAGGCATTCGCTGAGCGGCTGCACCAGCGTGTGCGTAAGGAATTCTGGGGCTATGCGGCCGATGAAACGCTCACCAATGAGCAGTTAGTCGCCGAGAGATATCGCGGCATCCGTCCGGCACCCGGCTATCCGGCGCAGCCCGATCACACAGAGAAGGGCACGCTGTTCAATCTGCTCAAGAGCGAGCGCATTGGCGTCAAGCTGACCGAAAGTTTCGCAATGTGGCCGGGTGCGGCCGTGTGCGGGCTTTATTTCAGCCATCCGCAGAGCGCCTATTTCGGCGTCGGCAAGATCGAGCGCGACCAGGTTGAGGACTACGCACGTCGCAAAGGTTGGACCGTCGCTGAGTGCGAGCGCTGGCTCGCACCGATACTTAATTATGATGTGCACGCCTCGCCGAGCATCGTCGCCGCATAGCTCTCCCTACAAAATCAAAGCACCGGAGAGCGCGCTCTCCGGTGCTGTAACTGTCCCCGGATCTGATCCGTTATTGTTGTTTGGCGTCGTCGTCGGCCTCCTGAACTCAGAATGCCCCCAGCAGGATTGCGCCTACGAAAGCAAATACGGCGCACACAGCCAGCACATTGAGCTTCAAGGCAAGGTCCACGGCAGTGCCTCCCTTGTTGACGCCTTAAGGCTAGCACGGAACGACCCAGCGCCGAAGGCGCCTGTTACCATCCGGCGGGCGGAATCGCTTACCGCACTTGCGCGATGGACAACCGGTTGATCGTGCGCCTGAAAAAAAGCGAAGGGCCGAAAATTTTGACGGTGCAAAACTCGCTCGACGCCGAATTTTTCATGGCGAATTTACGGCAAATACCATCGGTCGTTGCGCGGCAATGATTCCGCGGGCTTTGCCGCGAAAGAAATCTAGCCGTCAATCAAACGCACCACACTTCGGTCGCACGCCGCACATGCGGGACCGCAAAAAATGCAAGAACGGCGGCCAACGGGGCACGAAGCGAAGCGGAAGCGATGGACGACCAGCTCAAGACCGTCAAACGCATTGGCGATACGCTGGGGATCAAGCCCGCGTCGGCCGAGGCGTCCGGCACCCTGCCACCGTCCGGCGAGACGATCGGCGCCAAAACGGCTCAGTGATCTACTGAGGTAAGGCCCCTGTCGGGGCGAGGTTGCCGGCGGCAAGGAATCCTTATCCTTAACGAAATCGCCGCCGGCCAGCGTTGAAACCCCGTTAAAGAAACTGCTCGCATTTTTGCGAGCATGAAGGGTGGCGTTGCGTACTACCTCGTCGGCGCAGGCGTGCTGCTGGCGCTCGCTGGTTGCGGGCGCAGTATGTTCATGGGTGAGCGAGCGCCCTGGCGGCATCAGGCAGAGGTCGAGTGCATGAAGTCCGGCGTCGTGAAACTCGGCGCCGGCGTGGTACGCATGGAGCCGATCGAAGGTCCCGGCATGTGCGGCGCCGATTTCCCTCTCAAGGTCGCTGTGCTCGGTGAAGGTGCTGCGGCCATCGGCTACGGCGATGATCTGCGGCCGCCCGGATCCATCCCGAATGCCTCGCAGATGCCGAATTGGCCGGTGAACGAGCCGCGGTACGCGCCGCCGGCGCCGGTCGGCCGCGTCGATAGCCAGCCGATGTCGCCGCAATCGCCGCCGCCTAACATGCGCTGGGCTCCGGGCCCACCGCCGGCCGTGCACGCCGCACCGATGGGCTCGGCGGGACGGCCGATCGAGTTGAGCCCGACCGGCATCGCGCCCGGTGTTACGCCGAGTGCCGCGCCGTTACCCGACGATGTCCCCGACGACGCGGTTTTGCCCAATCGTGCTTATCCGCGGCAGCGACCCGCGCCAGTCTATCAGCCGCCGCAACGCGCCGCGCCGGTTTACCAGCCATCGCAGCGTAGCGCGCCGGCGCTCGGTCCGGCGCGAGTGCCGCAAATGGTCGCCGCCTCGCCCGCAACCCTGACGCCGGCGGCCACGCTCGCATGTCCACTTGTTTCGGCGCTTGATCGGTGGACGAGCGATGGTGTGCAGCCAGCGGCGATGCGCTGGTTCGGCTCGCAAGTCGTCGAGATCAAGCAGATCTCTTCCTATTCGTGCCGCGGCATGGTCGGCTCGGGCGGCTCTGGCATTTCCGAACATGCGTTCGGCAATGCGATCGACATCGCGGCCTTCACGTTTGCGGACGGACGGCGGGTTACCGTGCAGGAAGGATGGCATGGCACGCCGGAGGAACAGGGCTTCCTTCGCGATGTGCATCTCGCAGCCTGCAACAATTTCAGTACGGTGCTCGCGCCCGGGTACAACGCCGCGCACTACAATCACATCCATGTCGACTTGATGCGCCGGGCAAGCGACGACCGTCCGTGCCGGCCGGAAGCGATGACCGGCGAAATGGCGGCCGCGAAAGCGCGAGCCCTTTATGCGAAACATCGCGGGCCGGCCTATACGGGCTCGGTGCCGGTCAAGGCGAGCCGTGCACGAACGGCCGTGCCTGGCGAAGACGGCTATATCCTCGATCTCGAGGATGTCACCGGCGCTACTTACCGCTCAAATCGCGGTCTCGAGAAGCATAGCGCCAAATAGAATAAGGCCTGCATCCCGGTTGGATTTGAACAGCACGAGGCAATGCACGGGGTCGTCGATATCGAGCCGGCTCACCTGCCAGGCGAGGTGCGCGGCAAAGCCGACGATCCCGATCGTGAAGATTATTCCACCACCGGCCATGAAGCCGGCCGCTGCGATCAAGACGATTGCACCGGCATAGAAAGTCGCGAGCATCGTCGGCGTGCGTTCGCCGAACAGCAATGCGGTTGATTTAATGCCGATCAGCAGATCGTCGTCACGGTCCTGGTGCGCGTAGATCGTGTCATAGCCGATCACCCACAGTATCGATCCGGCGTAGAGTACGATCGCCGGCCAGTCGAGGCGTCCGAACGCGGCCGGCCAGCCCATCAGGGCTCCCCAGGAGAACGCAAGGCCAAGGAAGATCTGTGGCCAGTACGTGATGCGTTTCATGAACGGATAGATGACGACCACCAGCAGGGACGCGATGCCGGTTGCGACCGTGAAGTGGTTGAATTGGATCAGAACCAAAAAGCCGACGAGCGCCTGGGCCACCATGAACATCGTGGCCTGCGCTACGGTGACTTGCCCGGATGGAATCGGCCGCGAACGCGTACGCTCGACGCGTCCATCAAGATCGCGATCGACCAGGTCATTCCACGTGCAGCCGGCGCCGCGCATGGCAAACGCGCCGATGAAGAACAGCACGATATGCCACAGGCTGGGGAAACGGTCGTTGTGCATTCCGGCGAGACCGACCGACCACCAGCACGGCATCAGAAGCAGCCATGACCCAATCGGGCGGTCCAGACGGGCAAGGCGCAGATAAGGTCGGGTATATGACGGAGCGAGACCGTCGACCCAGTTTCCGGTCGCATCGGCGACGCGTCCGGTGCTTTCGCTCATTTTCCGAGCGGGCTGCCGGTCAAGGTGTCAAATGTGCCGCGTCCGGTCTTGACATTACTTGGATCCGGCACCGGGCCGGACAGCGCGTCACTCAAACTTGGGCCCGCTGGACGCTGCGGCGCGGCGGCAGCCTGACAAACTTTGGTACGGATCTCGGACGTCTTGGCGATCCCTTCCTTGAGGCTAGCCGTGATTTGGTCGGGGATGCCACACCAGGCCGCGTTGTCAGTCGCGTATTTGAGCATTTTCGATTGCGCGGCAACAAACGCGTTGAACAGCTGGCATGCCTCGCGCGGAGAAGCCTTGCGCTCGCTTGCGGCTCTGATCGCCACTGCTTTCTTTTCCGTGTCTTCGCGAAGTTTGCCGAAATCTTTTATGCAGGGGGGCTCCTGTTGTTGTGGCGCCGTAGGCCCGAATTGCGCCTGCGCGCCGCCGGCAAAAAGCGCAACGACGCACATGACTGGCAAGGCCCGGCGCAAACGCATGAAACCTGATCCTCTCTCTAGGCCCATTATAACAGGTTAAAATGGGCGGTACCGTCCTGGCTTATAACAACCCGAATGCGTCGGGAAGGCGGCGGAAGGGTCTCGCCGAACCTCGCGCAGTCTTGCCAGAACGCGTAAAACCCGGCCATCGTCTTGCGACAATTAACCCCATGCCGCGCTACGAATTTCGCATGCCCCGGCTTTTCGTCGATGCGCCCCTGACCGCCGGCGCCGATGCGGTGCTCGATCGCAACCAGGCAAATTATCTCCTCAATGTCCTGCGCCTGCGGGAGGGCGACGCGGTTCTGGTGTTCAACGGGCGCGAGGGCGAATGGCGCAGCAGCCTTTTGGGGGCCGGAAAACGGGGCGCCGTTATCAGAGTCGAAACCTGTCTGCGCCCGCAACCACGGCCGGGCGATCTGCACTTTCTATTTGCCCCGCTCAAGCACGCACGCCTCGACTACCTCGTGCAAAAGGCGGTCGAGATGGGTGCCTCGCACCTGCAACCCGTGATGACGCGGCACACCCAGGTTGCACGCGTCAACCTCGACCGCATGCGCGCCAATGCGATCGAGGCTGCCGAGCAATGCGGGATCCTGCACGTGCCCACGGTCGGTGTCGCCGTCGGCCTTGAGGCGGCCGTGACTGCCGACCGGCTGCTGATCTTCTGCGACGAGAACGCTGAGGTCGCAGACCCCGTCGGTGTACTGGCGGCGGCGCGGCCGCGACAGTTACCCATTTCCATCCTTATCGGTCCCGAGGGCGGCTTTGCTGACGAGGAACGGTCGCTGCTCGCAAAGCTCCCGAATGTGGTTCCGATCGCGCTTGGCCCGCGCATTTTGCGCGCGGACACGGCCGCGCTTGCGGCGCTTGCACTGGTCCAAGCCGTTCTCGGCGACTGGTCGGGTGCGAACTAAAACCTGTGTACCCAAGCCGGGGGCGACCTGCTAAAAGCTGTGCTAGACTCAGAATTCGGGTCGGGGGAGCGCAACGATGACGGTCGTTTTGTCCTGCCTTCGTGGTCTATTGGCTATTTCGTTCATTACGGTCTCCGCCATTTCTCAGGCCAGCGCCGCCGGTTGGCTCGAAAAGGACATCTATCTCATCGGTCCTCGGTACGACGGCACCATTCCGGCCTGCGAGGCCGCGCTCGACGTGATTGCCTTGCGCTTTG
>JBEVFG010000135.1:0-9503 GCA_040512415.1 Pseudolabrys sp.
GGTAAGTTCGGCTCGTCACTACAGGTCGGCGAGAGCGATATCGCCAATGCTATGAAGGACCGTAACGAAAGTGAGTCGTCAGCCGTCGGCTACATCTACACACTTTATCCGGTGACCGTCGTGGTTCCGCGAGGCTCAAGTGAGGCCATCATTTCAGCCAAGCGCAGCATCGCGGACAGTCTCCGCGTCCGATTCGTGTCTTGCAACGAAGGTCTGGCCATGGCTCGCGCCCTGCGGGATGTAGCCATCCGGGAGCCGATTACGCGCAGCTCGGCGGACTTGAGCGCACAGCTGCGCGAAATTCTGGGAAACATTGAGGTGGGGCATCTGACCGCTCCAGAAGTGACCGCGCAGGGGCTCCAGATGTTTGCTGTCTGCAACAAGAAGGAAACAACAGCTGAGTCTCCGCTGCGGCGCGAGGTGCGGGAGCAGCTTTATACTAAGCGCTACGAATCAGAGTCGAAAAAATTTCTCGAAGAAATTCGTAAGTCGGCGATGATCGAATATAAGAACCAGAAATGAGCGAACCGGGCGGCCTTCCACTGGCACTGGCACTGGCGCTGACCCTGGGCGAGCCGGCAGGCATCGGCCCTGAATTGACAATCAGGATTTGGCGACGCCGTGAGGAGCTTCGGCTGCCGCCTTTTTATCTTGTGGGGGATCCGGACTTTGTCCGCGATCGTGCGCGCCGGCTCGGATCCGAGATCGCATTGAGCATCGTAACTCCGGCAGAAGCGCCGGAAATATTCCCCCGCGCTTTACCAATCGTACCGCTTCAAATGCCTGTGACAGCCGCGCCTGGAAAACCGGACGAATCGAGCGCGCCCGCCGCTATCGCTTCTATCCGGCGGGCTGTCTCCGATGTGCTCGCGGGTCAGGCGGCGGGGATCGTCACCAATCCGGTCGCAAAGAACGTGCTTTATCGATCGGGTTTCGCCGAGCCGGGACACACGGAGTTTCTTGCCAAGCTGGTAGAGGAAGCGATCGGAAAAGCCAGCCGGCCGGTGATGATGCTTTGGTCGCCGGAGCTTGCCGTTGTGCCGGTGACGATCCATTTGCCGCTCAAGGATGTCGTTTCAAGACTGACCTTCGAGCTAGTGGTCGAGACCGGACGCATCACCGCGCACGATCTTACCAAGCGTTTCGGCATTCTGCGCCCGCGTCTCGCCGTTGCTGGACTTAACCCGCATGCCGGCGAAGATGGCGCACTTGGTGAGGAAGATGCTGCAATTGTCGCGCCGGCCGTCGAACGTCTGCGCGCCGAAGGGATCGATGCTGTTGGCCCTCTTCCCGCCGACACGCTCTTTCACGAACGGGCGCGCGCGGCCTACGACGTTGCTTTATGCATGTATCACGACCAGGCGCTGATCCCCATCAAGACGCTGGCATTCGATCATGCCGTCAACGTTACGCTCGGCTTGCCGTTCGTGCGCACGTCTCCCGACCACGGCACGGCTTTCGACATTGCGGGCAAAGGCACCGCAGATCCTTCCAGCTTGGTCGCCGCGATATCGCTTGCTGCACGCCTTTCGGCCACCGCGCCGGCCCTGGTTCCGGCAAAATAATGGCACAACTCGATGACCTGCCGCCGCTACGGGAAGTCATCCGCAAGTATGACCTGACGCCGAAAAAATCCCTCGGTCAAAATTTCCTGTTCGACCTCAACCTGACCGCCCGTATCGCTCGCGCTGCCGAGCCACTTGAAAACATCACGGTAGTCGAAGTTGGCCCTGGCCCGGGCGGCCTCACGCGCGCACTTCTGGCGCTTGGAGCACGGCGCATTATTGCAATCGAGCGCGATCCGCGTGCAATCGATGCGCTTGCAGAGATCGCCGCCCGGTATCCCGGGCGCCTCGATATCGTTGCGGGCGATGCGCTTGAGATCGACGCGCGCGAGCAGCTTGGTCCCGAACGTGCTCGGGTCGTTGCAAATCTTCCTTACAATATTGCAACGCCTCTTCTTGTCGGATGGCTCACCGCCGAGCCATGGCCGCCATGGTACGATTCTCTTGTCCTAATGTTCCAGCGCGAAGTTGCAGAACGAATTGTCGCCAAGCCAGGCAGCAAATCCTACAGCCGGCTATCCGTGCTTGCGGGATGGCGCACCGAGGCAACGATCCTTTTCGACGTGGCGCGGTCGGCTTTCGTGCCTCCGCCAAAAGTCACTTCATCGGTGGTACGGTTGACGCCAAGACCAGTGCTGGCGCAATGCAACGCTGTTGCGCTGCAGCGGGTAACCGAAGCAGCCTTCGGCCAGCGGCGGAAGATGCTGCGGCAAAGCTTGAAGACTTTAGGTGTCAATGCGAATTCCCTGCTTGAGCGAGCCGGTATTGATCCGACGGCACGGGCCGAAGAGATCCCTGTCGATGGTTTCGTCGACATGGCAAATATTTTTGCTGGGCAGACGCAGAGCCGCAGGTAAGGTCTGCGCATGCAAATGCACCGCCAATCGCTAAGCACCTACGGTGCGCCCCTGTGCGAAACCATCGTCGAAGCACCGCGGCCGCAAGGCACCGAAGTCCTTGTGCGGGTCGAGCGTTGTGGAGTCTGTCATTCCGATCTGCACATGCAGGATGGATACTTTCTGCTCGGCGACGGCAAGAAACTCGACGTGCAGGCGGGGCGCACTCTGCCCTTCACACTGGGGCACGAGATCGCCGGGCTAGTTGAAAGCATAGGCCCCGACGCAGACGTAAAGCCCGGCGCCAAGGTCGCGGTCTACCCGTGGATCGGTTGTGGGCGTTGCGCGGCGTGCGGTGTGGGTGATGAGAACATCTGCACCGCGCCGCGCCATCTCGGCATCACGGTTGATGGTGGCTTTGCTACACACGTACTCGTGCCACACTCTCGTTACCTCATTGATTACGCGCCACTGACGCCCGGCTATGCCGGCGCCCTGATGTGCTCAGGGCTCACCGCCTACGCCGCGCTCAAGCGGCTCGCCGACCGCGCACAACGTGCGCCACTCTTGCTGGTTGGACTGGGCGGAGTTGGTCTGATGGGCCTTGTCCTGGCCCGCGCAATGTATGGCACGGCACCTTTTGTTGCCGACATCGACGGCAAAAAACGCGATGTCGCGTTGGCTGCAGGTGCGGTCCAAGCTTTCGATCCATCGAACCCGAACGCGCGCAAGACCCTTCTCAAGACAAGCGGTGGCATCTATGGCGCGTGCGACTTTGCAGGATCGGACGCATCGCTGAATTTTGCGACCGGCGTGCTGGCCAAGGGTGGAAAAGTCATCGTCACCGGGTTGATTGGCGGCGCCTATACGACGGCAGTGGCCATGTTTCCGCTAAAAGCGATGACGATCGAAGGGACTGCAACCGGCACGCTGTCCGAAGCGCGTGAATTGATCGAGCTTGTGCGCGCCAAGGACATTAAACCGCCGCCAATTGCGGAGCGGCCGCTCGCGCAAGCCTCTGCCACCCTTGATGACCTCCGCGCCGGTAAAGTCATCGGCCGCGTCGTCCTGACAACCTAGATCTTTGCCTGCAGGTTTCGGACAAAGTCCGATAACCCCGGTTGACGCTCGCGCTTGAGCCGTTCGGCCGCCAGGATCGCCGACGCATCGGCAAATGCCCGCGTTAAGTCCCGATTGATGACGACGTAATCGTACTCGGCCCAATGACTCATTTCATCGGCTGCTTTGGCCATTCGACGATGGATGGTTTCGTAGTCATCTTGTGCGCGTTCATGCAGACGGCGTTCTAGCTCCGGAATCGAAGGCGGCAGCACGAAGACGCTTACTAAATCGGTTCGCGCCTTTTCGCGCAGCTGCTGCGTGCCTTGCCAATCGATGTCGAATAATACGTCGCGCCCGCCGGCCAATGCATCCATAACCGGTTTCGTTGGCGTACCGTAATAGTTGTCGAAGACTTCGGCCCACTCGAGCAACTCATTCTTCTCGACGAGCCCATCAAATCGCCGCCGATCGATGAAGTGGTAATCCCGCCCGTCTTTTTCACCGGCACGCATTTTTCGTGTCGTAACCGACACAGACAACATGACGTTTTTATCTTCGTCGAGCAGCTTGCGCGACAATGTGGTCTTACCTGCTCCCGACGGCGAAGAAAGAACCAGCATCAGGCCCCGCCGGGCAATCCCGCCCCCCTTTTCCCGACCGGCCATCGCGCGATCACTCCAAGTTCTGCACCTGCTCGCGGAACTGTTCCACTACGCCTTTAAGTTCTAGACCGATGTTCGTGAGTTCGAGATCATTGGCCTTGGCGGTCAGCGTATTTGATTCGCGATGCAATTCCTGCGCCAGAAAGTCGAGCTTGCGGCCGATCGCACCGCCGTTCGCCAAGAGCTTCTTCGCCTGCGCGATATGCGAAACAAGACGGTCGAGCTCCTCGCGGATATCGGCTTTGGCAGCAAGCAGGACGGCCTCCTGGTAGAGCCGATCCGAATCGAAACGCTCGGATGCCTGGAGCAACGTGGACACCTGGTCGGCAAGACGCGCCTTTATTGCTTCCGGCTTGCGCCCCGGGGCACTCTCCGCTCGTGCGGAGAGGGCTGCGATTTCGTCGAGCCGCCTCGATAGCAGCCCTCCCAGAGTTTTACCTTCTGCCTGCCGCATGTGGAGCAATGCCGCCAATGCTTCTTCGAAGCCGGAAATGATTGCCGTCTCGGCAGCGCGATGATCCTCCTCGCTCTCGTCCTCTTCAGTGACTTCAATCACCCCCTTGAGCGACAAGATGCCGTCGAGCGTTGGCGGAGCTGCCTGCACCTTTCCCGAAAGGCCCTTGAGCGCCGAAAGGACTGCACCGAGGACAGGCTCATTCACCTTCACAGTCGGTTGGGTGCCTTTGCGCTCAACGGTGAGATTGGCATAGACCGTGCCCCGCGAGAGTTTTTCCGTGCCGCGGGCACGCGATGGCACTTCCACTGCATCCCACCCAGCCGGAAGTCGAAATCGCAGGTCCAGGCCTTTGGCGTTTACAGATTTGATCTCCCACGCCCACGCGTAAGCGCCGGCCACGCCATGGCTTCGAGCAAAACCGGTCATGCTCGACAGAGCCATGGCTTCAGGATCTCGCGTTGGTACTTTCTAGAAAGTGTGGCGACCTTAGCTGCGCGAACCGCGGGTCACAAGGGTAAGCCGTTCATTGCCGGCCGTTCTGGTTGCCGTTGGCATGCTCTAGGCCGCGCAACCGCGCAACATTCTTCTGGTGTTCGGTATAATTGTCCGAGAACAAGTGGCCGCCGCTACCATCGGCAACGAAATAGATCTCCTTGGTGCGCGCCGGATTCGCCGCAGCTTCCAATGAAGCCCGCCCTGGATTGGCAATTGGTCCCGGCGGCAAACCGTCGATGACATACGTATTATAGGGCGTTGGTTGCTCGATTTCATTCTTCTGAATTGGGCGGCCGAGCGAGCCCTTCCCACCCGTCAAACCGTAGATGATCGTCGGGTCCGACTGCAAACGCATTTTGGTCTTGAGGCGGTTCACAAACACTGCCGCCACTCGCGTTCGCTCATCAGATCGCCCGGTTTCCTTTTCCACAATCGACGCAAGCGTCACCAGCTGCTCCGGCGTCTTGACTGGCAGATCGGGCATCCGGTGCTCCCAGACATCTTGCAGCACACGCCGATGCGCTTGCTGCATACGCTGGATAATCAGCTCGCGCGTCATTCCTCTCGTGAACCGGTACGTTTCGGGCAACAGCGTCCCCTCACGCGGAATCTCCTTAATTTGCCCCGTGAGCGCAGTGCTCTCTAGAAGCCGCGCAACGATCTGCTCGGATGTCAGCCCTTCTGGGACAGTGAAGGCGTGCTGCACCACTTTGCCTTCAATGATCGTGTCGACTACGTCGGCGATGCTCGCATGTTTGCTGAACTGATATTCGCCGTATTTGAGCTCGCCGCGCGCCCTGAGGGCGATGACGCTACCCATGAAAATGTAGGGCTGGTCGATCACGCCCTCGCGCTGCAACACGTCAGCGATATCGCGGATCCCTAGCCCGCGCGGGACATTGACCACCTTGTCCTCGGCGAGTGGCCCCTCGGCATCGAAGCGTTGCTTTCCGAAAAACAGCGCAGCGCCGACAGCGATCGAAATCACGATCAAAACTGTAAAGATTGCATTCCCGACCACGACGACCGGATGGCGCGCGCGACTGGAGCGGCGACTTGGCATTGGCACACGTTCCGGCTCGAGCGCGGCGCGCGGACTACGTGGCATTGCCGGCTTTGCACCCGGCAGGCCATTGCCACTTCCTCCCGGCGGCAAATTGGAGTTCACCTCGTCCGCTCCACCAGTCACCACCGCCGTTTTGCCTCGCCGACGAAACACCAGCTCATGTAGCACGTTAGAAAAAATAAAAAATATGGCGAAAGCTGGGGTACCCGTCGATGCTTTTTTTAGTTCGCGTACCGGCGGAAAATCAGAGACGCATTTGTTCCGCCAAAGCCAAAAGAATTCGATAGCGCCGTATCGACCTCCCGCTTGCGCATTTGGTGAGGCACCAAATCGATCGGGGTATCGACCGACGGATTGTCGAGATTGATCGTCGGTGGGGCAACCCGATCGCGGATTGCGAGAATCGAGAATATTGCTTCGACTGCACCCGCCGCACCGAGCAAATGGCCGATACACGATTTGGTCGAGGACATTGACGTATGGCCAGCTGAATTACCGACCAGTTTTTGTACCGCATCGAGTTCGATTTCATCGCCTAACGGGGTCGATGTGCCATGGGCATTGATGTAATCGATGTCGCTCGCGGAGATGCCGGCGCGACGGATCGCCGCGCTCATGCAGCGCAATGCGCCATCGCCGTCCGGCGCCGGCGCGGTGATGTGATAGGCGTCGCCAGACAGCCCGTAACCAATCAGTTCCGCATAGATCTTTGCCCCGCGCGCCTTTGCATGTTCGAGCGATTCCAGCACCACGACGCCAGATCCTTCGCCCATCACGAAGCCGTCGCGGTCTTTGTCATAAGGCCGTGAAGCGCGTGTCGGATCATCGTTGAAATTGGTCGAAAGCGCGCGCAACGCGGAAAATCCGGCTAGCGAAATGCGGTTGACCGGCGATTCAGCGCCGCCCGCCACCATCACCTCGGCGTCACCAAGCGCGACAAGCCTCGCTGCATCTCCGATCGCGTGAGCGCCAGTCGAGCACGCTGTGACGACAGCATGGTTGGGGCCCTTTAGCCCGAATGCTATCGAAACGAAACCAGACGCAAGATTGATGATGCGACCGGGAATAAAGAACGGCGACACACGGCGTGGGCCTTTTTCTTGAAGCGCCAAGGCCGTTTCGGCGATTCCCTCGATGCCGCCGATACCTGATCCAATAAGAACGCCGGTCGTCGTTTGCTCATCGTAGGTCTTCGGATGCCAGCCCGCATCGTCTAGCGCCTGACGTGCCGCACACATCGCAAAGGTGATGAACTCGTCGACCTTGCGTTGCTCCTTCGGCTCCATCCACTGGTCAGGATTGTATGTCGCACCGACCCCATCACCCCGCGGGATGACGCAGGCGATCTTACACGCAATGTCGGAAACGTCGAAGGTATCGATCTTCTTCGCCCCGTTTTCGCCCTTGAGCAGCCGCGTCCAGGTTGCCTCAACGCCGCAACCCAGTGGCGTGAGCATCCCCATTCCGGTAACGACGACACGTCTCATGGCCGGCTCTGAGCGCATTTATTGCCGCCGTCGTACTGCGTACAGCCTAAAGCTATTGACGAGCGAAGCAATCGAGCAGCCGCGCAGGACGCGCTCAGCTTTTGGCGTTCTTTTCAAGAAATTTAACCGCGTCGCCAACGGTCAGAATGGTTTCGGCGGCATCGTCGGGGATCTCGCAGCCGAATTCTTCTTCGAAAGCCATCACGAGCTCAACCGTGTCGAGGCTGTCGGCGCCAAGATCATCGATAAAGCTGGCTTGATCGTTCACCTTGTCGGGTTCTACGCCCAGGTGCTCCACGACGATCTTTTTCACCCGCTCGCCAATGTCACTCATCGTTCCAACCTCGTGTTTTATGAATTGGGCTGCGCGCCAAGCTCAGTTCGCAACCATCGCGATACGGCCTCGTCGTGGTTGACGGTGATGAGACGATCCCCAATTGCGGAACATTGCTCCGCACTTAGCCGCCCCAGCCGGGCCGAAAGTCGGTTACCATACTTCAAATCCATTGACTAGCGCGTGCCGGAGGAGCGAGCAACCCCCGAAAACCGCGCATATCCACCGCCGCCACCGCGAACATCGGTCCCCGACTTTTAGGGCGCGCGCTATATCATAGCCATCCCGCCGTTGACATGTATGGTTTGCCCGTTGACGTAGGCGGCCTCATTCGAGGCGAGAAAGACAGCAGCAGCGGCTACATCGTCCGGAGTGCCAAGCTTGGCGGCTGGGATGCGGCCAAGGATTGTTTCGCGCTGCTTCTCATTGAGCTTGTCTGTCATGGCCGAGGCGATGAGGCCGGGCGCTATGCAGTTGGCCGTGATGTTTCGCTTGGCATATTCGGCCGCCACCGACTTGATCATTCCGACCATGCCGGCTTTGGAAGCCGTGTAGTTGCCTTGTCCCGGATTGCCGGTAAACCCGACCACCGAAGAGATGCCGATCACGCGGCCCCAGCGCCGACGCATCATGCGTGACACCGCGGCGCGCGCCAGCCGGAACGTAGCGGTCAGATTGACGGCGATCACCTTGTCCCAATCCTCGTCCCGCAACTGCACGAAAAGGTTGTCGCGGTTGACGCCGGCATTTGCGACCAAAATATCGAGCTTTTCCATTTTTTCTTCAGCGCTCGGCACCAGGGCCTCAACGGCGTCCTTATCCGCAAGATCGCAAGGAAGGACAAACACGCGATTGCCGAGCGCACTTGCCAAACTTTCGAGCACTTCCTTTCGCGTCCCGGAAATTGCAACGGTCGCGCCTTGAGCATGAAGCGCGTGCGCGATCGCACCGCCAATCGCCCCGCTAGCACCTGTCACCAGCGCAGACTTGCCATTCAGATCGAACATCATGGGTTCCTCCCCGCCTTGAAGGCGGCGACATCCTCAGGATTTCCGATCGCGGCCGTCGTGGCGCCATCGGCAAGACGCTTGATCAGTCCGCTTAATACTTTTCCGGCGCCGATCTCATAAAAATTCGAAACTCCGGCGTCCGCCATGAACACAACGGATTCGCGCCAGCGAACCGTCCCGGTCACCTGCGCGACGAGAGCACGTAAGATTTCGCCCGGCTCGCGGATAGGCTTCGCCAGCACATTGGCGACCACGGGGACGGCGGGCGGCTTGATTGTCGTTTTCGCGAGCGCTTCAGCCATCACATCGGCGGCCGGCTGCATCAAGGCGCAATGGAAGGGTGCGGACACAGGCAACAGCATCGCACGCTTTGCGCCCTTTGTTTTTGCGATTTCTACCGCGCGTTCGACGGCTGCCTTGTTTCCCGAAACAACCACTTGGCCGGCGCCGTTGTCGTTCGCCGCCTGGCAGACTTCGCCCTGCTCGGCTTCGGCCGCCACGGCAGCGGCGGCGGCGAACTCGAGCCCGA
>JBEVFG010000136.1:0-6958 GCA_040512415.1 Pseudolabrys sp.
ATCGCTTTCAGGCCCCCGAGGCCCTTGATGAGACTCACTGTCGCGGGATCGAGCGTCGCAACGCAGTCCCAGAGCAGGTTGCCGCTCTCCGTTTGCACCAGCAGCGCGCGTTGCCCGATGGCGAAACCGGCGCCGATACCGATGATGCCAGTATCGTATTCGTGGAACGCGTTCATGTGGCTCTGCTGAAGCGCAGGCAGCGTCGTCCAGGTCTGGCCGCGCGGCGGCACGTATTGCCGCTCCTCCTCGCAGATTGGGCATTGGGCGGGCGGCTGCGCGCTTTCAGGATATTGCGTGCCGCAGGCGGTGCAGATGGAGAGAGGCATGGTCACATTCCACTATTACCGACGACGCGCGCATTGTGTTGGTTTAGATGCCTTTTGCAAAGCGTCGTATGGTTGCGCCCGGTACATTCGATTCGCCTGTCAAACAGCCAACGCTCCGGCGCTGGCGCAACGGGCGAGAAATCGGTACGAGTTGACCAAATGCCATGGCACATGTTCATAGCCTTTTTTGCTGCCGCCGGTATTTTAGCCGGCCAGTGTCCCGCGGGCGCGCAAACATTCTCTACGTACCGCTGTGGCGACGGCTCCGAATTTATTGCTGCTTTCTATGAGGGCGACAGCCGGGCGCATCTGCAGCTCGACGGAAAAGCCGTGACGCTTCCAAAACGTGTGTCCGTGTCGGGATCACGCTACGCGAAAGGCGGCATTACATTAAGGGTTACAAAGACAGCCACCACGCTTAAGCGCGGCAGACGGTCGACAGAATGTAAAGCTCAGTGATTTGGCCAAAACGTCGGATGACGGCTGAGAGAGTGTACGATTAGTCGCCTTTGGCCGGAGCCAGCTCGCTTCAGCTCATGTGCGGCCCGGGTCCTCCGGCGGCTTCTAGCACGGCCGCGCGCCACTCGCGCTTGACCGGCAAGATCGGAGGCATCGGAGCAAAGTTGGGCTCCGCGGTGGGGGCCGCGATCGATTCGATGCGCTCTGTCTGCGATCCCTTGCGCATGAAAAGATTGTAGATCACCCATTGGGCGCGATGCCGCTTGCCGCGCAGAGGAAATCTCTGAGCCATCGATGAGGCCGAATAGAAGTTCTCATATGCGCGTTCGACACCAATGCGAAGCTCATCCGGCGACATCTGCGCCGGCCGATAGACCACATGCCCCTGGTCGTACATCGTCCAGTCAAAGGACACGATGCGGTTCGCCTTCTTCATCTCGTACCATGTCAGCGTGCCGGGATAGGGCGTCAGGGTCGAATAGGCGCAGGCGTCGTAGTCGGCGTCGCGGTTGAACTTGACGGTATCGTCGAACACCGACAGGTCGTCGCCATCGAACCCGTACATGAACAAACCGAACACCATGATCCCGTAGGAGTGCACTTTCTCGACTAGCGCCGCGAAAGTCTCGGGCCGGTTGACATGCTTGTGCACGCTGGTGAGGGTCGCCCGCGATATCGATTCAAAACCGATACTCAGCAGCGTGCAGCCGCTTTCCGCCGCAAGCTCGAGCATGCGATCGTCCTGCGCCAGTTTTGACGTCACGCCGGCCTGCCATTGTATATTGCGGCCCTTGAGCGCGCGCATGACTTCTTTCGGGCGCTCCGGCGTGCCGAAGAAATCGGCATCGTTGATCGAGATGGTGCGGGCACCGCAATTCTCCATTTCATGGATCACTTCGTCGACCGGCCGATAGCGGAACCTGAGACCATTCATCAGTGGCTCGGCGCAGAACGTGCAGCCCTGGTGGCAGCCGCGTGACGTCTGAACAAAGGTTTTGTTGACGTAGCGGTGTTTCTTCAGAAGATCGTAACGCGGCATCGATAGGCCGGTCATCGGATGCAGCTTGTCGGACTTGTAGGTGCCCTTCATTTCGCCCTGCTCAAGATCATCGAGCAGCCTGTCGATCACCAGCTCGACTTCGCCGATGACGACGGCATCGCAGTGGCTCAGTGCTTCCTGCGGCATGAAGCTCGGGTGTACGCCGCCCATGACAACGGGAATGCCCTTGGCGCGGAAATGATCGGCAATTTCATAGCCGCGGTTGACATAGCTCGTCATCGCAGAAATGCCGATGAGATCCGCTTCCAGGTCGAAATCGATCGACTCGATGTTCTCGTCGGTCAGCACCACCTCGTACTTGTCGCGCGGAATGCACGCCGCAACGGCCAGCAGGCCCGCAAGAGGCGAATACAAAGCGCGGTTGAGATAAAGCGGCCGGGTGGTGAGAGAATCAGTCTTGGGATTGATGAGATGGATGACGCGCGAGCGCACGAGTGGCCTCCCCTAGCAACGCCCCCTTACACCTCAGGCCAATGAGATTTCCGCCGTCAGGTTCCCGCCCTTTGCAAATTAAAACAGGTTTGAAAAACGATTTGACGGTATCAGGTAGCTACCTTGGCGCCGTCGCCTTTACCGCCCCTAGCCCATCGAATCCGCAGCCGAGCGCCGTTTCTGCGCAACCTGGCGCAACATCGCGTCCAGTTCGCCCGTATCCACGCCGTCGGCGCTGATGACCGCCTGGGTGATCGGATCCGACAGGATATCCTGCAAAGATGGTTCACGGCACGCGCGCATTGGTGACACTCCCGGTTTTTTATTGCGGTAAAAGATCATGGCCTTCTATGCGGCAAACCGAGCCGCTTTGGCCTCAACGGTCGAATTCTTGCTGCTCATCGTGACCGCCTCGTCCTTCGTGACGCGGAACCACAGCGCGTAGAGCGCCGGCACCACCAGCAGCGTCAGGATGGTCGCAACCAACAGCCCGCCCATGATGGTGATCGCCATTGGGCCCCAGAACACACTCCGTGAAAGCGGGATCATGCCGAGGATGGCGGCAAGCGCCGTGAGCGTGACCGGCCGTGCACGCCGGATCGTCGCATCGATGATCGCACGATAGCGCGCGTGACCCTCGGCGATGTCGCGGTCGATCTGATCGACCAGGATCACCGTATTGCGCATGATCATGCCGGCGAGCGCGATCAGCCCGAGCAGCGCCACAAACCCGAACGGCCGGTGGGAAATCAGCAGCGCGCCGGTTGCACCAATCAGCCCAAGCGGCGCGGTCACGACCACCAGCGCCAGCCGCGAGAAGCTCTGCAGCTGGATCATCAGCAGCACCAGCATCGCGATGATCATCACCGGGAAAACAGCAACCAGCGCGACATTCGCCTTGGCGCTTTCCTCGATCGAGCCGCCGGTTTCGATGCGATAACCGTACGGCAGCGCATCCTTGATGGACTGGAGCTTGGGCGCGACTTCGTTGCTCACATCCGGCGCCTGCACCCCGTCAATGACGTCACCGCGGACAGTCAGCACCAGGTCGCGGTTGCGCCGCCACAGGATTGGCTCCTCGAATTCGTAGGAGAGCTTGGCGACCTGCGACAGTGGCACCGCAACTCCATTGCGATTCGCGACGGTGAGATCCGGCAGCCGGTCGAGATCGAGCCGCTCGGACGGGACGGCGCGCGCGACAACGCCTATCCGCTCGATTCCTTCGCGGTACTGGGTGATCGTGTAACCGGAGACCAGTGTCTGAAGGGTCTGCGCGACCTCCTGCGGCGTCAGGCCGAGAGCCCGCGCGCGATCCTGGTCGATGTCGAGCCGGATTGATTTCACCTGCTCGTTCCAGTCGAGATGGGGATCGATCAGTTTGCGGTTTTCCGTCATCACCTTGCGGACGTCTTCCGCAATGGCCCGCACTTTCATCGGATCGGGACCAATGACACGGAATTGCACCGGGAAGCCAACCGGCGGCCCGAACACGAAACGGTCGATGCGGGCACGCGCCTGCGGCAGCGCACCGTCGGCGATCGCCTTTTCCAACCGCGCCTTGAGGCGTTCGCGGCCTTCGAGATCTTTTGCGACGATCACGATCTGCGCAAAATTGGTATTCGGCAGCTCGGGATTGAGGCCGATCCAGAAGCGCGGGGCGCCCGCACCCACATAGGTCGTGTAGCTCTCGACATCCGGATCGTTGCCGATCAACTGCTCACCCTTCTTGGCCGTCGCCTCCGTCACGCCGATTGCCGTTCCCTCCGGCAACCGCATCTCGAAGAAAAGTTCGGTGCGCGTCGAGGTCGGGAAGAATTGCTGCTGCACCAGGCCGAAGCCGGCAATACTGGCGAGGAACATGAAAACTGTTGCCGCGACCACCGTCTTTCGCCAACGCAACGCGATCTCGATTACCGAGCGGAGCGCCCGGTAGATTCGCGTTTGATAGATCGCTTCCGGGTCTTGTTGGGCACGGTGCTTCTTCAACTCGGGCAGCAGTTTCAGGCCGAGATAGGGCGTGAACAGCACGGCGACGAACCACGACGCAATCAGCGCAATGCCGACAACCCAGAAGATGCCGCCGGCATATTCGCCCGAGCTGGACTTGGCAAAACCAACCGGCAAAAAGCCCGCTGCTGTCACGAGTGTGCCGGTCAGCATCGGAAATGCGGTCGAGGTCCACGCGAAGGTCGCAGCCTTCACCCGGTCGAAGCCCTGCTCCATCTTCACCACCATCATCTCGATGGCAATGATCGCATCGTCAACCAGCAGCCCGAGCGCAATGATAAGCGCGCCCAAAGTGATGCGGTGCAGGTCGAACCCGGCCGCAAACATCACGACAAAGACGATGGCCAGGACCAAGGGCACCGACAGCGCCACGACGACACCCGTGCGCAGGCCGAGCGAGACGAAGCCGACGATCAGCACGATGACCAGTGCTTCGGTGAAGACGTGGAAGAACTCCGAGACCGACTCGTCGACGACGTGCGGCTGATCCGCCACCTGCGTGATTTCCACGCCGACCGGCAGCTCGGCGACGATCGACTTCATGGCCTTCTTAAGGTCTTCGCCGAGCGTGATGATGTTGGCGCCCTCGAGCATCGACACGCCTATACCGAGTGCGGGCTTGCCATTGCTGCGCACGAGGAAACCCGACGGGTCTTCATAGCCCCGCTTCACGGTGGCGATATCGCCGAGCCGGAAAATGCGGCCGTCGGCTTGCACAGGCACGGCGGCAATGGCTTCGACGCCCGAAAAAGCGCCGGTCACGCGCAGATTGATGCGATCTGCGGACGTCTCGATTGAACCGCCGGACGTGACGGCGTTCTGCCTGGCGACGCTATCGAAGATCTGCTGCGGTGTGATGCCGAGAGTCGCGAGCTTGCCGTGGCTGAACTCAATGTAAATCCGCTGCGGCTGCTCGCCGATGATGTCGGCCTTGTTCACGTTCGGCACGCGCAGCAGGCGCTGGCGGATGTTCTCGGCGCGCGCCTTGAGATCGGCATAGCTCTGCCCGTCGCCGGTGAGCATATAGAGCGCCGAGTAGACGTCGCCAAACTCGTCGTTGAAATTCGGTCCTTCGATGTCTGACGGCAAATCGTTGCGGATGTCCGCCACTTTCTTGCGGACCTGGTACCAGAGCTCCTTCACCTGCGAGGGCGGCGTCGTATCGCTGAGGATGATACGGATAAAGGAAACGCCCGGCCGCGAGTAGCTTTCGACGCGGTCGAGGTGCGGCAACTCCTGCAGTTTCTTCTCGATCTTGTCCGCGACCTGCTTTTCCATTTCCGCTGCAGTGGCGCCCCGCCACGACACGTTAACGATCATGACCTTGATCGTGAACGACGGATCTTCGGCACGGCCAAGATTGAGATAAGAGTAGATCCCGGCACCGGCCAGAACGATCATCGCGAACAAGATCAGCGTGCGATGCGTGATGGCCCAGGCGGACAGATTGAAGCGTTGCATGGTGCCGTTACTCCGTCAGAACTTGCGATCGAGCTTCGCGAGCAGGATGTCCGCGAAGCATGGCGAAATTATTTTGCCTCGATGCTGCGGACCTTGAGCCCGGGCTCGAGCTTTTGCACGCCGAGCGTCACCACCTTCTCGCCGACGGACACGCCGCCGGTGATCAGCGCATCGTCTTCGTTGAACGAAGCGACAGTGACTGGCCGCAATGTCAGTTCGCCGGCCTGGCTGACGACATAGACCGAAGCGCCCGAGCCGCGGCTGAGCACGGCGGACAACGGCAGCTTGGCGACCATGGCTTCGCCGGCAGGCTTGAGCGTGACGGTTGCCGTCATCCCGAGCGCAACGCTGTCATCCGAATGGAGGATGGTGAAGCGCGCGGCATAGGTCCGTGTCGCCTGATCGGCTTGCGGCGAGAGCTCGCGCAACCGTGCGGCGTAGTGGCGGCCGTTTTCGGACCAGAGCGTGACGCTCGCACCCGCCTCACGGGCTTTGGCGAGCCAGTTCTCCGGCAATGCGACGACCGCTTCCTTTTCACCGCGATGGGCGAGTTTCACGACCGGCTGGCCGAGCGCGACCACCTGGCCCGACTCGGCGAGCGTTGACGTAATGACGCCGTCGGCACCGGCCTTGAGTTCGGAATAGTCGAGCTGGTTGCGCGCAAGATCGAGAGAGCGCTTGGCGCGCGCCAATCGGCTTTCTGCTTCGCCCTTCGCCGCGGTCTTGCGGTCAAAATCGGCAACCGACGCAAAGCCGCGCGCCTTGAGCGTCTCGTAGCGCTCGAAGTCGGCCGAGATCTGGGTGAGATTGGTGTTTGCCGCGGCAAGCTCGGCTTCCGCGCTTTCCACCTGAAGCCGCAGGTCCTCGGGATCGAGCCGCGCGACCACGTCACCGGTGCTCACGCGATCGCCGACATTGACCAGACGGGCGACCATCTTGCCGCCGACCCGGAAGCCCAAGTCGGTCTCGTAGCGCGCCCGCACGACACCGACAAAATCGCGGGCTGCATCTTCAGCCTGATAGGCAACGCTCTGCACCTGCACCGGGCGCTCCGCCCGCGGGGCCGGCGCCGTCTCGGCTGAGCACGCCGCCAACAGCAACGCTGCCGCCAATGCCGCGAGCGGTCTCACAAGGTTTGAATGCTTCGGCATGGCGGCACTCCTTTCACTGAATTGTGACGAGTGATGAAATCCATTTTTCGTCACAATTGAGG
>JBEVFG010000137.1:0-3583 GCA_040512415.1 Pseudolabrys sp.
TCGCCGAAACTGTCCCGGCTCAAAAGATCGCTTAAATCAGCGGTCGTCCGCGTTCTTCACGGAGGACCAGATAAGTCTACGCAATCTGCGTAAACTTGATTGCTATGCGAACCGGTATCCACTTCGCTCGAAAACGCTCTCTAAGGCAGCAACCGGCACGCCCGCGCATGGGTGAACCATTTGCGGAACATCGCCTCGGTATCCATCATCTCGGTGAAGCCGGCCTGGTTGATCTTTACCGTCGAAACGATCGACGGCGGTCCCGACTGGGTTTGGCCATAACGCATGCTGTAATCGGCGTACTGAAACGAAAGTCCGACGAATTCCTCCAGCCCGGGTGAAACCAGATTGTGTTTGCGGCGCAGTTCGTCCCACGGCGCGATCCATTTCGGATATTCCTGCGCCAGCGACAGCGACACCGCGTGGCCGGGCTTCATTTCAAGCGCATCCGCAATCGCCGGCCAGACATTCTCCCAGGTGAATACGTCGCCGTTGGTAACGTTGAAGGCTTCGTTGCGCGCCGCGGCTGTTTCGCCCGACCACGCGATGGCACGCGCGAGCAGATCGACGTCGACCGCCTGCGACACCCGCGCGGCACCGCCGGGATAGTGGAGCGGGCCACCCTGCTCGCGCAGCAACGCCGCATAGACGCCGAGCGGCGGGATCAGATCCATCGCGCCACCCATGGCTTCGCCAACGATCAGGACCGGGCGAAGGATGCTCCAGTGCCACGCCTTGCCCTGTTGCAATTCACGCAGAAAATTCTCCTGGGCCCAGTAAAAATTCGGCTGCTCGTACATTTCCGACCGGCCCTCGCGCGCCGGCACCGTGAGCGGGCGGACGTGGACGCCATACGCCTTCGTGCCTTGCAGCAGCGCGACATGGCGGAGCGCCGGTGCAACCGGTTCAAGCACCGCCATCAGATGACGCAGCATCAGATCGTTGGTTCGGATCTGGTTTGGATCGCGCCAGCCGTCGATCAGGTTCGGCGCCTCATAGAGCGCGGCATAGACAAGATGGGTTGTATCCTGCAACGCAGTTGCGGCTTGCGTGCATTGCGCCGGATCGGTCAGATCGGCTTGAATGTGGCGGGCGCCGTAGAGTTCACGCGGCTTGCGCCGCGATAGTACTACAATCTCGCAGCCGCCGGCTCCGCCGAAGTGCCGCAATGCGGCATTTCCGACCAACCCTGTCGCACCCGCCACCACCACTTTCTTATCAGTCATTGGATTAACTCCGGGGCCGATTGCCCCTTTCACTAGCAGATGCCCGCAAGCCACGTCCGCCGCCGTCTTAGCCTTTCGTCGGGTCCGATATGGCCCGCTCAGTATTCAGGCAGCTATTCGCAACTGCGGCGGAACCAGAACCCTTGATTATCGATGACCAATTCGTCATCCTGCCCTCAGGTCCATAGAGCCGGGAATTGCTTATCGAAAAACCAAGAGCCTTGGTTTCAGGGCCCACATTGCAAACAAACAGTCCAGCACCGACCATCGGTAAAACCAGAGAAGACGGCACAAGATCGTTGTCCCTTGGTCGGGTATCGGCAAAAACAGAGGGGAAGGAAAATATGAAACGTCGTGATTTCTTGAAAGTTGGCGGTGTCGGTCTCGCCGCGACTACGGTTGCCTCACCGGCGATCGCGCAATCGAACCCTGAAATAAAGTGGCGGCTTGCGGCAAGCTGGCCGAAGGCTCTCGATACGCTCTACGGCGGCTGCGAACATTTCTCCAAACGCGTGGCCGAAATCACCGACAATAAATTCCAGATTCAATCGTTTGCCGCGGGCGAAATCGTGCCCGGCCTGCAGGTGCTCGACGCCGTATCGAACGGCACCGTCGAGATGGGCAACACGGCGCTTTATTACTACTGGGGCAAGAATCCCGCGTTCACCTTCGGCACCTCGCTGCCGTTCGGGCTCAACACACGCGCGCATATCTCGTGGCTGCGGTTCGGCGGCGGCATGGATATGCTGAACGATCTCCTCAAGGAGTATAAATGCGTGGGCGTTCCGACCGGAAGCACGGGCGCCCAGATGGGCGGTTGGTTTCGGAAGGAAATCAAGTCCATTGACGATTTCCGGGGCTTGAAATTCCGCGTCGGTGGTTTCGCCGGCACCATTATCTCGAAGGTCGGCGGCGTGCCGCAGCAGATCGCGGGTGGCGACATCTATCCGGCGCTCGAAAAGGGCACCATCGATGCGGCCGAATGGGTTGGCCCCTACGACGATGAGAAGCTCGGTTTCGTCAAGGTCGCGAAATACTATTACTATCCGGGTTGGTGGGAAGGCACCGGCCAGGGCCACAACATCATGAACATAGAAAAGTGGAACGCGTTGCCGAAGCACTATCAGGCCGCGATCGAAACCGCGTCCTACGATACGTTCACCTGGGTGACCGGCAAATACGACTACGTCAATGCCGCGGCGTTGAAGCGGCTGCTGGTGGCGGGAGCGATCCTGAAGCCATTCCCGCAGGAAGTGCTGGAAGCCTGCTACAATGCGGCGAACGAGATCTACGCGGATCTGTCCAAGAGCAATCCGCACTTCGCCAAGATGTACACGAGCCTGACCGCCTTCCGCGCCGAATCGGTGGCGTGGATGCAGGTGGCCGAATTGGCCTACGACAGCTTCATGATGCGGATGCGCACCCGCACCTGACCGCTGCAGCAGACAAAAAAAAGCCCCGGAGATTTCTCCGGGGCTTTTCGTTGGTCCGTCCGATCGTTCCATTCTTCGATCGGCTCTATTCCTCGTCGTTACCGAGCGCGTCGGCGAGCTTGTCGTAATACTTGGCCACGAGATCGATGTTGCCCTTGTTTTCGATCGCCGGCGGAGGAGACTTCAGCGTCTCGTTGAGATCGGCAAGCACTTCCTTCTTTTCGCTGGCCGGCATCTTCTTGTCGGCTTGGACCTGGGCGATCTGCGCCTTGATGACGGCTTCGGTCCCGACATACTTCTTGGTGCCGGGATCGAAGCCGCCGAGCACCAGACTGATATTGTCGACCACGGTGTTGTACTCGTCGTAGCTGGCAAAGCCGTTCTTCTTGGCGATGCCGTCGAGCTGCGCATCGACCTTCGGGTCCGGCTTGGCATCGTCCGGGAGCTTGTCGACGATCGCATCGACGTCCTTTTGCGCTGCAAGCACGCCCTCGATCTGCTTCTCGGTCAGCGCGATCTGCTTGATTGCGGGAGCTTCCGCGGCCGGCGGCGGCGCGGCCTGGGCCGGCGCAGTCTGCTTCGGCGGCGCCTGCTTGGCCTGCGCCAACACGTCGCCGCTCGAAATGGCCGACATCGCGAGCGCGAGACAGGCGATGCTCAAGGCAGTGGCGGCGGGGCGAAAGATCTCACGCATGGGTGGGCTCCTTAGTGGGTTCAGGCTGCTGTTGATTGGGTCGGTTCCGCCCCCAGACCGGTTCAAGCGCGCGCGAATGTGTCGGCGAATCGTGGCGGAAGAAGATCGGCGACGCGATTTTTCCCGTCCGTCTTGTTCCCTGCATGACGGTTCCAATCACGTTGATGAGCATCATCGTGCTGCTGCGGTGAACTGCGGCTGAACGCGCAAGGGACTGTGCATGTGTTGAG
>JBEVFG010000138.1:0-9030 GCA_040512415.1 Pseudolabrys sp.
CCCCACGAGTGGCTAGAATGCACAGGCGAGTTGGGCATGTATGTCGGCGTCACCGCCACTGTGTGCGGCCGCGAGGGCGACCTGAATTGCATGGAAATGAGATCGGGTCGCGTCGATAAGACGACGAGGGACGTGGTTCGCAAGACCGCACCGACCGCGACAGTAAATGGGGCTCTCTACGCCAGTAGTCACGATGATGCGGTGATTCTGACCTATGATGCGAATCGAGGCGGATGGGATTTTCGGAAAAGACAACACTCCCGCCCTTTTAATTTGCTTAGACACAACGATCACTCCGGCTCGATCTTGGCCTCGGCAACGATCTTCGCCCATTTGCTGATTTCGGAATCGACGAACTTTTTCAACTCTTCCGGAGAACTTGCGACAGGCTCAATACCGGCTCCTTGCAGATTGGTCGAAATATCCTTGTCGGTGAGCGCGACACGCAGGGCCGCGTTGAGCTTGTCAACCACCGGCCGCGGCGTCTTCGCCGGAACGAAGGCGGCGAACCAGGCGGTGAGATCGTAACCGGCAATCCCAGATTCATCGAGCGTCGGAAGATCGGGCGCGAGCGGCGAGCGCTTCAGGCTCGACACAGCATAGCCCTTCAGTATTCCGGCCGCGACAGGCGGCAGCGAGGTCGAAACGTCGCCGAAGAACAGCGAAATCTGCCCGCCGAGCAGATCGGTCACGACCTGCGGGTTGCTCTTGTAGGGAACGTGCAGCATTTCGATGCCAGCCATGGTTTTCAAAAGCTCGGCCGACATACGGGAAGACGATGAGCCGGCACCAAAAGTCAGCTTGCCCGGATTTGCCTTGGCGTAGGCAATCAGCTCCTTGAGATTATTGGCCGGCACCGAAGGATGGGCCACCAAAGCGAGCGTGATGGTGCCAAGCTTTGTTATGGGCTCAAAATCGGCGACGGCATCGTAAGGCAATTTTTTCAGGAGGGCCTGGTTTCCGGCATGCGTCGTGTTGGCGGTGATCATGACGGTGTAGCCGTCAGGCACCGAGCGCGCGACGGCTTGCGAAGCCGGGATACCATTGCCGCCGGCAATGTTTTCGATGACCACGCTGCGCCCGAAGGTCGCGGACATGCGGTGCGCCAGCAATCGGGCGAGCGTATCGGTCGCACTGCCGGCGGCGAATGGCACGACGAACCGGATGTTCTGCGCTGGATAGGTGCCCTGCGCCCAGGCGTGTTGCGCGGCCAGCAGGACGATCGATGCGGCCACACTTGCGATGATTTTTCTCATTGGTCCCTCCCTCTAAACGGATTGTTTTTGTCCGGCACGTGCGGATTGCGGCTCGCCCGGCGCTATGTCGATTGCGAGGTCAAGCAGCAGGAAAGACAGCGATTTGCCATGGCCATCGAGCCCAAGGCTGGCATTGACGCCGCCTTCCAATACATCATCAAGCACGAAATTGAACGCGGCGAGTTTCGGCAGATCGAAACGCACGACACGTGTCGGCTTGCGTGCAGCGAAAGCCGCGGCGACACGTTCGGCCGTCACCTGCGTGGCCACCGCCGCATAATGCGCTGGATCGCGGCAGATCAGCGCGATGTTGAGCCGGTCGCCCTTGTCGCCCGACCGCGCGTTGGCGATCTCATGGAGACGAACCGTGTGTTTCATCCGGACGCTCCGAACAGCGTGACACGGGGCTCGGCGTAGCGGCGCTCAACGAGGCATGCCGCACTCGCAAGCCGCGGCGTCGCGCGCCGGCGAACGCCCGCACCGCCGGCGGGACCGGCGCAGTAAAGCGCCTCGACCTCGTCAAGCAGCATCTCGATCTGTGCCACGTCGGCCGACTGCGCGGAAAACCGCAAGCGTATGTCTTCGGATTCTGATGCACGCAGGTCGGGCGCAACAGAGCTATTGCCGAGCACGCTCACTGCGCCGATCGCATCGACACGTATCAGAAGGCCTGGGGCGCGCCGCCGCATGCGCTCGCGGATGACCTCGGCCGCCAATGCGGCACGGGCCGCGGCATTGATGCCGGCGTAGGAAATCTCGGCCTCGCCAAGGAGGCCACCTTCGACACACACCGTGGCCTTGAGCATCTCCGGCGCCGGCTTGCCGCACGCGCCGGTCACGCGCACACGGTCCTTTCCGATTTCGCTGACCTCGACATCGGTAAGATCAAGCACGACATCGGGCGCAAGATAGGCGGCCGGATCGTGAATCTCGTAGAGCAATTGTTCGATGACGGTCAGGCGGTCAATCACACCGCCCGAGCCGGATGGCTTGGTTATGACAATGTCGCCGTCGGAAGCGATTTCCGCTATCGGGTACCCGACCTCCGCAAGACCGGGAACGTCCTTGTATCCGGGATCGGCAAAATATCCGCCCGTCACCTGCGCACCGCATTCGAGCAGGTGTCCGGCGAGCGTCCCGGCTGCGAGGCGATCCCAGTCGTCGGCACGCCAGTGGAACGCATGTAGCAATGGACCGAGCGCGAGAGCGGAGTCGGCGACCCGCCCGGTCACGACGATATCGGCGTCCTGGTCGAGCGCGTGCGCGATCGGCTGCGCGCCGAGGTAAAGGTTTGCGGAGATAATGTCGTGCACCTGGGCCAGAATTTTGCCGCCGGTTTCGCGCCTCGCGAGCTCGCTCGCTGAGAGTCGGCCGCTGAGGTCATCGCCTTCGACGATCGCGATGCGCGGTGCGGGCAGGCCGAGCGATCGTGCGATTTCTGCGATACGCCGAGCCGCCATCGGCGGATTGGCGGCGCCAAAATTGCCGACGATCCTGATGCCAGCCGCGAGGCATTGCTTGAGCACCGGCGTCAGCAAGCGGTCGAGCGCGGGACTGTAGCCGCGCGCCGGATCTTTCCGACGCTCCAGCTGACAAAGGGCCAGCGTGCGCTCGGCGAGAGTCTCATACATTAGAAAGCGCGGACCTGAATGTGCGGCCAGCGCCTCGACCACCGGAACTCCGGCGTCGCTGCGATCGCCCGCAAACCCGGCCGCCGACCCTATGAAGACTTTGGCTTTCATCAGACCATCCGCACGCAGATCACGCATCGGCCACAAAAGCTCGAGTGTCGCTATTCAGCCGGGGATTTCCATCGGCACCATCGCCGCGTCCTTCGAATTGCGCAACGTGAGTGAGGTCTTCACGTTGCGCACATTCGGCGCGGCGGTGAGCTTCTCGACAAAGGCCTGGAAGGTCCTCAGGTCGGGCGCGACGCACTTGAGCACGAAGTCGATCTCGCCGGAGAGCATCCAACACTCGCGCACCAGCGGCTGCGCGCGCACGAAATTCTCGAAGGCGACCAGATCAGCTTCCGCCTGGCTCGACAGGTGGACCATCGCGAAGACGGTCACCTCGTAGCCGAGCTTTTTCTCGTCGAGCAGCGCGCGGTAGCTCTTGATGTAGCCCGCCTCTTCCAGCGCTCGGACGCGGCGCAGGCACGGCGGCGCCGAAATACCGACGCGGCTCGCCAGCTCCACGTTGGTAATGCGGCCATCCTCCTGCAACTCCTTGAGGATCTTGCGGTCGATGGCGTCGAGTCGGGCGGGCACGAACAATACTCCACAGATACCGGCCGTAATGGCCGAGGCCTTCACGAACACTCATACCGCGAAATAATATTTCGCGAAACAATATTGCGCGCTCGACGGATCGTGATCGCCGGACCGGGCCTGCCTGTGGGCGCCGCGGGTTGCGTATCTTGCATAGCTCGGCGCGAAGCCATACATCCTGCTCAGCAAAAGAGCCGGCCACTGTCCGGCCACGCGGGCCACGAGCACTCAAAAGCGCCCGCCAGGGGGTGTGCACGCACATGACAAAGACCACCCACGCGAAAGTCGTAATCGTCGGCTCGGGACCGGCCGGCTACACGGCCGCTATTTATGCCGCGCGCGCAATGCTGGAGCCGATCCTGATCCAGGGCGTGCAGCCCGGTGGCCAGCTCACGATCACCACCGACGTCGAGAACTATCCCGGCTTTGCCGAGGTCATCCAGGGCCCCTGGCTGATGGAGCAGATGCAGGCGCAGGCCGAGCACGTCGGCACCCGCATCGTCACAGATCACGTCAACAAAGTGGAATTGTCGCAGCGGCCGTTCAAGCTGATCTGCGATTCCGGCGACATCTACCTCGCCGATGCGCTCATCATTTCGACCGGCGCGCAAGCGCGCTGGCTCGATCTGCCTTCGGAGCAAAAGTTCAAGGGCTATGGCGTATCGGCCTGCGCGACTTGCGACGGCTTCTTCTATCGCAACAAGCAAGTGATCGTGGTCGGCGGCGGCAATACCGCGGTCGAAGAGGCACTGTTCCTCACTAATTTTGCATCCAAAGTCACGGTCGTGCATCGGCGCGACGCGTTCCGCGCTGAAAAAATTCTGCAGGACCGGCTGTTCAAGCATCCCAAGATCGAGGTGATCTGGGACAGCGTCCTCGAGGACGTCACCGGCGCCGAGAACCCACTCAAGGTGGGCGGCGTGAAACTCAAGAACGTGAAGACCGGTGCCATCACCGAGCGCAAGGTGGACGGTGTGTTCATTGCCATCGGCCACCAGCCTGCCTCGGAGCTGTTCGCCGGCCAGGTGCAGATGAAACCTTCCGGCTACATCGTGACAACCGGGAATTCCACGGCCACCTCGGTGCCAGGCGTATTCGCGGCCGGTGACGTGACCGACGACATTTATCGTCAGGCGGTGACCGCTGCCGGGCAAGGCTGCATGGCCGCGCTCGAAGCGGAGAAATTCCTGGCCGCGCACGAGCATCGCCGCGCGGCGGCGGAGTAGATCATGGCCGCCCCCAACTCTTCGATGGATTGGGACAAGCTGAAGGTGTTTCACGCCGCGGCGGAAGCGGGTTCGTTCACCCATGCCGGCGAACGGCTCGGGCTGTCCCAGTCTGCCGTGTCGCGGCAGGTCTCGGCACTTGAGGGCGAGTTGTCCGTTTCTCTCTTCCACCGCCACGCGCGCGGGCTGATCCTCACCGAACAGGGCGAGCTGCTTTACCGCACGGCGCACGAAGTCTTCATGAAGCTCGAGGCGGCGCGCACCAAGCTGACCGACAGCCGCGAGCGGCCGAACGGCGAACTCAAGGTGTCGACCACGCCGGGTATCGGCGTGCACTGGCTCACGCCGCGGCTCGGCGAATTTCTCGACCTTTATCCCGACATTCACATTACGCTGATCACAACGGATGAAGAGCTCGACCTGGCGATGCGCGAGGCCGACGTCGCCATTCGCTTGCGCCAGCCGACGCAGCCGGACCTGATCCAGCGCAAGCTGTTTTCAGTGCATTCGCACGCCTATGCGTCGCCGGACTATCTCAAGCGGTTCGGCACGCCGCGCACGCATGACGACCTCGACAAACATCGTATCGTCCTTCTCGGCGGTGGCGTCGTTCCGGTGCATCTGCAGAACCGGAGATGGCTGCTCGAGATCGGTCGCGAAGGCAAAGGCCCGCGCACACCGCATCTGACCGTCACAAACGTGCTCGGTGTATTGCGCGCGTGTCAGCGCGGTCTCGGGGTCGCGATGCTGCCGGATTACCTGGTGGAAGAAAACGGCGGGCTGGTGCAGCTATTCGGCGAGGCCGACACGCTCGCGATGGACGCCTATTTCGTCTATCCCGAGGAACTCAAGTCGGTCGCGCGCATCCAGGTTTTCCGCGACTTCCTCGTCGCCAACGCACAGCGCTGGCACTTTTAGTTTTTCTTTCAACAACGCGTGTTTCGGCTGGCGAAAATCAGCCGGCGCCGTGAATTCGTTAGACATCAAACGATTTGCGATTGCGCATGGCTGGCATGCGGCTGTCGGCGTTGATGCTGGGCGCCGACGTTCGCATAATTCATATTCGCTGTTGCGCCGGATGCGTATCCTCCCAGAATCACCGGTGCACAGCCTTGTTCCCCTCTGGAAGTTGTTGCCGGCCTCCACGCCGGCAAATACTGAAACCGGGCCCCTTTCGGGGCCCGGTTTTTTATCGCGTCCCGATATCGCTCAGCGAAAGCGCGCGATGTAGTAGGCGAGATCGGCGATTTCCGCGTCGCTGACGGGCGCAAGCACCGAAGCCATCACGCCGTCATAGCCATGGCGGATGTTGTCCCGGTATTCGCGCAGCGTCTTCACCAGAAAATCCTCGCGCTGATTCGAGATGCGCGGAACGTTCTCGCGTCCCGACAGATCCAGATCGTGACAGCTGTTGCAGCGGTGCTGGGTGATCAGCGCACGGCCGGACTGCATGCGGGCCGGCTCCGGTGCGTCCTGCGGCGGCGGCGGCGGGGGCAGCCTGGCAAGAAAATCGGAGAACGTGCGCAGGTCATTATCGGAAAATTCTTTCGTCATTTCCGACATGACCTGAATCATCTGATCGTCCTTGCGGTACAAAGACGAACGCTGATTTTCCCGAAACAGATAGAGCTGAATGAGGAGATAGGGCGCGGGCTGTCCGCCGAGCGAGGGCACGGCTGGATGCTCCGAATAGCCTTTCTCGCCGTGACAGGCGAGGCAAGGCGCTACGCGCTCGGCAAACGTGTCGGCCAGCAGCGGCCGATCGAGCGCGCACAAAAGCAGCACCGCGGAAGCGATGCCGCGCATGAGGGTCCGCACTATCACGTCAGCGGCCGGCGACCTGTGCCTTTCCATACGTGACGCGATAGATCGCGCCGTTGAAATCGTCGGACACCAACAACGAACCATCCGCCATCAGCTCCACATCGACCGGTCGCCCGATGTAGTTGTTGTTCTCGATGAAGCCGGTGATGAACGGCTCGATCGATCTCACCGTGCCATCCTTGTTCAGGAAAATGGCGACAACGTCGCCACCAAACTTGTTTGTCCGGTTCCAGGAGCCGCGCCGCGCAAGGAAAATTGCGTTCTTATACTTTTTCGGAAACATCGTCCCTGTGTAGAAGCGCAAACCGAGTCCGGCCGAATGCGGACCGGTCAGGGTGATGGGCGGCGTGAATTCGCGGCAGCTGCGGCCCCAGCCGAATTCCGGATCGAGCATGTTGCCCTGGTGGCAATACGGCTCGCCGAAATGCTCGCCGACCTTCGTCACGCGATTGAGCTCGTCCTGCGGGGAATCCTCGGACAGCCAGTCGCGGCCATTGTCCGAGAAGTAAAGTTGCTTGCTCACCGGATGCCAGTCGAAACCGACTGTGTTGCGAACGCCGACCGCGACCTCCTCTCGTCCGCTGCCGTCGAGATTGATGCGGCGAATCTGGCCGTGATCCTTGTCGTGCATGACATTGTTGCCCGGCTGCCCGACCGGAACGTAGAGCTTGCCGTCGGGGCCGATGCCGATGAACTTCCAACCGTGCGCCTCGTCTTTCGGCAGATCAGTGTAGATCACGGTCGGCTTCGGCGGTTTGTCGAGAACATTCTCGATATTCTCGATCTTCGAAACCTGCGACAGCTCGGCGATGTAGAGCGTGCCTTTGTGTATGGCGAGACCGTTCGGTCGATAGAGACCCTCCGCGACGGTCTTGATCTCGGTCTTGCCGTCCTTCTTCACGATGGCGGTGACTTTGTTGCCAAAGCGGGTGCCGACAAACACCGTTCCTTTCTCACCGACGCGCAGTGACCGCGTGTTGGCGATGCCACTGGCATAGACCTCGATGTTAAAGCCTGCCGGCAGCTTGAGCTTGGCGGTCGGCAACTTGTCGGCAGGCGCCGGCAGAGGCGGGCTCGCAATCGGTGCAAGTTTGGCGGCGGCCGCATTGCCTTCGGGGCGGCCGATCAATGGCGATCCCGGCGGCAAAGGTTGCGCGGCGGCTGGTGGTGTTGCGGGTGGTGCGGATGCTGGCGGCTGCTGGGCAAAAGCCGGAGCGGCCAATAGAGCCCCGGCGATCGTACCGGCTAGCAGGATCGAACGCTGAGCCGTGGCACACGGAATCATCGAACTCCTCCCTATGGTGGAGACGATGTGCTCACGTGGTCCAATAGAGAACGGCCCCGGAGCTCGCCCCCTCACGCCAAGTCTTCACCATTCACCCACCTGTTGCAATCCGGGGCGAGCGAATTTCAGGTAGTCCGGTAGCTGTAGGCCATAGTCTCGCGCGTCTCGGCCAATTGAGCCACCAAGGCGTGTTGTGGCGAGAGGTGACAGACCGGATCGGCGGCGCGCGCATCGCCTGCGATCAGGAAGGCCTGACAGCGGCAGCCGCCGAAATCCTGCTCCGGGCGCGCACAGGACCGGCAGGGCTCCTGCATCCAGGCCTCGCCGCGGAAGGCGTTGAACGCCGGCGACCTGCGCCAGATCTCGCCCAGCGAATGATCGCTCACGTTCCAGAATTCAAGACCGGGAATGACTTCCGCGGCATGGCAGGGAAGCACTTTGCCGGCCGGCGTAACGTTGAGCGAGCGGCGGCCCCAGCCGCCGACACAGGGCTTCGGAAACCGCGCGAAATAGTCGGGCACGACCGCATCGATGACGATCCGGCCATGATGGCGCGCGCGCAGCATCTCGACTTGGCGCACCGCTTCGTCGACCTGCGCCCTCGACGGCATCAGCGCCGCTCGGTTTTTCATTGCCCAGCCGTAATATTGAACGTGCGCGATCTCGACACGGCTCGCGCCCAGCGACAAGGCCAGCTCCACCATCGGCTCGATGCGTCCAACATTGGCGCGATGCACGACCAGATTGATGGTCAACGGAAGACCGAGGCGCACGACCTCGCTGGCGATCGCACGCTTGCGGGCGGATGCGCCTTCGTAGCCGGCGATGTGATCGGCGGATGCCTGCTCGGAGTCCTGGATCGATACCTGCACGTGGTCGAGGCCTGCGTCGGCGAGCGCGGCGAGTGTTTGCGGCGTCAGCCCGACGCCCGACGTGATCAGGTTGCTGTAGAGGCCCGCATCACGCGCCGCCTTGACGATTTCGGGCAGGTCGCGCCGCGCCGCGGGCTCACCTCCGGACAGATGGACCTGCAAAACGCCGAGCGCGGCCGCTTCCCGGAAAACCCGTGCCCAGGTCGCCGCATCGATCTCGTCGTCGCGCCGGTCGAGCGCCAGCGGATTCGAGCAGTAGGGACAGCCGAGCGGGCAGCGATGCGTGAGTTCGGCAAG
>JBEVFG010000139.1:0-11921 GCA_040512415.1 Pseudolabrys sp.
ACGACAAACCGAAGAAAAAAATCGCGCACGAGATCGGGCAGGATCTGACTCTGCTCTCGGTCGAAGAGCTCGCTGCGCGAGTGCAGCTCCTCCGCGAAGAGATCCAACGTATCGAAGCCGACATGACGCAAAAGCACGCGTCGCGCACTACAGCCGATCAGTTTTTCAAGCGATGATGCCGGCCAAAGATGCAGCGGTATTCCCATGCGGAAGCACTTAGAAAATATTTCCGCATTGCGCTTATGTTCTTAAGTTGTCGTTAAGCTTTCTCGACGATTACTGGCATTGTCCATCTTCATATGGACATTGAGTGGCTCCTGTCCACTCTGTTTGACGCCTCCCTGTTATCACCTTAAGCCGCCGGCAACGGCGGCTCCTTTTTTTGTCCCAATCTGGGTCAAAATGAAACGGCAGGGCGATGCTGCGGATCGGCGCAGCAACTATATCGCAATGTTAACCATATCGCTGTCTGGACAGGACCCACGTGTGCGCGTCATGCTTACCCAATCGTATACGGAGCTGTTCCGCTCCGGTGTGGGGAGAGTGTCGCGTATGTCGGAAAAATTTGTGGGCCAGGCGCAGCCCGTTCCATTCGGGGAACGGCTTGCAAGCTCCCAGGCCTTCGCCGAACTGTTTCGCGAGGGTATGGCACTTGTCGAAGAAACAGCAACATATCTCGATGGACCTGGCCGCCAGCAGTCGAAGAAGCTCGAGCGCTCTGCTGCATTGGCTTATGCGACGGAAAGTATGCGTCTCACCACCCGCCTGATGCAGCTTGCGTCGTGGCTGCTGCTCCACCGCGCGGTGAAGGAAGGCGAGATGTCGCTTGCGCAGGCCGGCAAGGAAAAAAGCAAGGTCAAGCTGGCGTCGACCGACAATCACGATCCGAACAATATTGAATTGTTGCCGCCGGCACTTGGCGATCTCATCACGCGCTCGCAGAAGCTTTACGCAAAAGTGCGACGGCTCGACGCGACGATCCACAACCAGGGTCCGGCAGAACGTCCGGCAACAGCGAACCCAGTCGAACGGCAGCTTGGCCTTCTCAAGGCGGCTTTCGGGACTGAACGCGTCTGATCGGCCCTCGTTTCGGCAAAGAAAAACCCCCGCAGATGCGGGGGTTTTTTATCTTCCGGCAAAGTCTCTATTTCTTCTCTTCGGTTTTCAGGAAGCCGGAGAATTTCTTCTGGAAACGGGACACGCGGCCGCCGCGATCGAGGATCTGCTGCTGGCCTCCGGTCCAGGCCGGATGCGATTTAGGGTCGACGTCGAGGTGCAGGACGTCACCTTCCTTGCCCCATGTGGAGCGCGTGGTGAACTCGCTGCCGTCCGTCATCACGACCTTGATGGTGTGATAGCTGGGATGGATATCTTGTTTCATTTCTTCGATTCCGGGCGCTCAAAAGGCGCTGATATGCCTGATTTGGCGCTCCTATACAGGAGCCGGCCGAGGGCGGCAAGCGGCTGCAATTGACCGCCGCCAAGCCCGCAAGGCATTAAGGAAGCGGCAGACGGAGCGGTAAGGGGCGTCGCATGAGTTTTTCGAGCGATGGACGTGGCCTCGATGTGGCGCATACGCCGGCCCCCGATGAGCGCCGCAAGCTGAATCTCAGGCCGCTGGCCGGCCTGGTTCCCTATATCGTGCGCTATCGCGGGCGCGCCGCGGCGGCGCTTGCCACACTTATCGTCGCTTCGTTGACGACCTTGATCGTGCCGGTGGCTGTTCGCCGCATGATCGATTTCGGATTCTCAGACAAGGCCGCGCAGCTCATCGACAGCTATTTTGCGGTGATGGTGCTCGTCGTGACTGTCCTCGCGGTTTCGAGCGCCCTACGATTTTATCTGGTGACGACATTGGGCGAGCGGATCGTCGCCGATCTGCGCTCGGATGTATTTGCACATCTTACGCGTCTGTCGCCGGCGTATTTCGACGCCACGCGCACCGGCGAAATTGTGTCTCGGCTCACGGCCGATACGACCCAGATCAAATCGGCGGTGGGCGCTTCGGTGTCGATCGCGCTACGCAATCTGGTTCTGTTTCTTGGCGGCGCCGGCATGATGGTCGTGACCAGTCCGCGGCTGTCCTTGTTCGTGCTGGGTGCAATTCCTGTGATCGTGCTGCCGCTCGTCGGCTTCGGGCGTGCCGTGCGCCGGCGTGGCCGTGCGGCGCAGGATACGCTCGCCAATGCGTCCGGTTATGCCAATGAACTGATCGGCGCGATGCGAACTGTGCAGGCCTTCACCAGCGAGAAACCGGCGGGCTCTCGTTTCGCCACAGCGGTCGAGCAGGCTTATGCCGCGGCCTGCGACGCGACCAAAGCGCGCGCCATTCTTACGGCGATCGTGATCTTCCTCGTCTCCGCCAGCATCGTGATCGTGCTCTGGGTGGGCGCCCAGGATGTGCTTGCGGGCGACATCACGCCTGGGCGCCTTGGCCAGTTTGTGCTGTACGCCGTGTTTGCCGCGGGCGGGCTTGGTGAATTGAGCCAGGTCTGGGGTGAAATCTCGCAGGCCTCCGGCGCCGCCGAGCGGCTCTCCGAAATCCTGGCGGTCCAGCCGGCGATCAGATCACCGGCAAGGCCAATCGCCTTGCCAAAACCGGCAAACGGTGACGTTGCGTTTCATCACGTCAGTTTTTCTTATCCCGGCCGCCCAAATGTCCCGGTTCTCGAAAATCTTTCATTCGGCGTCAGGCCGGGCGAAAAACTTGCGCTCGTTGGTCCGTCTGGTGCCGGCAAGAGCACCATCTTTCAGCTGATCCTGCGGTTCTACGATCCCGTGTCCGGAAACATAACTTTCGATGGCGTTCGTCTTACCGACGCCGATCCCGCGGCACTGCGGTCGCGCATCGCGCTGGTGCCGCAAGACTCGATCGTATTCGCGACAAGTGTACGCGACAACATCCAGTTCGGGCGGCCGGATGCCACCGAGGCTGAAATCGGGAAAGCGGCGGAAGCCGCCCATGCCGCAGAATTTATCCGCCGTTTGCCGCTGGGATTTGAGACGCCGCTTGGCGAACGCGGCGTCACACTGTCGGGCGGACAGCGTCAGCGAATCGCAATCGCGCGCGCGATCCTGCGCAAAGCGCCGCTGTTGTTGCTTGATGAAGCGACATCGTCACTCGATGCCGAAAGTGAAACATTGGTGCAGCAGGCACTCAAGCGACTGATGCTCAACCGCACCAGCATCGTGATCGCGCATCGGCTTGCTACCGTGCAGTCCTGCGACCGCATTCTGGTCATCGACAATGGCCGCATCGTCGAGGAAGGGACGCACGCATCGCTGGCCTCGGCGGGCGGGCTTTATGCGCGTCTGGCGAAGTTGCAATTCGAGATGGGCGCGGCCTAACCGCGCCACGCCATGCGGTTCACCGGCAGGCCGGATACAGGGTTCTTGTCTTCGCCTGCATATGCAAAGCCGTGCTTCTCGTAGAAGCGAATAGCGCGAAGATTGTCCTTGTTGACGAGAAGTTCGATTCCACTGGGCGAGAGACGCTTGGCTTCATCGAGCAGAGCCAACGCAACATCCGAGCCCCAGTGCTCGGGCGCAACGACGATCTGGTCGAGATACATCGTCTTCGGGTCGATGGTGACGAAGCCGATAATGGCTCCGTCGCGTTCCGCCACGGCGATTTGCGCCGAAGGCACGAGCTCATTGCGCCAGCGCTCGCGCCACCACGGCTGGCGTGCGTTGAAATCGAGATGTGGGTAGTGGCTGGACCACGTTCGACGCCACAGTTCGATCGCCGCGTCTTCATCGGCGGCGGAGTAGGGGCGCAAAGTGAAGGTTGGCGCGCTCACCGCTCGGTCAGCTTGAACTCAATGCGGCGATTGCGCCCGTAAGCATCCTCGGTCTTGGCGAGGTCGATTGGCTGGAACTCGCCGAACCCGGCCGCCACCAGCCGCTGCGGAGAAACGCCCTTGCCGATCAGGTACTGCACGACCGAAATTGCGCGCGCCGCCGACAGGTCCCAGTTCGACTTGAACGCACCGCCTGAAATCGGCCGCACGTCGGTGTGGCCGTCAACACGTAACACCCAGGCAAGATCGGCAGGGATCTGCTTTTCCAGAGCGAGCAGGGCGTCGGCAACCTTGTCGAGTTCGGCTCGGCCTTCCGGCTTGAGATCTGCCTTGCCGGTATCGAAGAAAACCTCGGACTGCAGGACGAAACGGTCTCCTACGACACGGACGTCGGCGCGATTGCCAAGGATTTCACGCAGCTTGCCGAAGAAGTCGGAACGATAGCGCTTGAGCTCATTCACGCGCTCGGCCAATGCGAGGTTGAGCCGTTGTCCGAGCTCGGTGATGCGGATCTGGGAATCCTTGTCCTTCTTTTCGGCAGCGTCGAGCGTCTGCTCCAGCGCCGCCAGCTGTCGGCGCAGGGCCGCGATCTGTTGATTGAGCACTTCGACCTGCGCCAGCGCACGCGCCGAGATTCTCTTTTCGCCCTCGAGCTGGCCGGTGAGCTCGGACACCTTGCCCTGAGCGGCCGTAGCACCGGCACCAGCGCTTTCGGCCGCGCCCTTGAGTCGGTCGCGCTCACTTTCCGCAGTGGCCAGCGTCGCACGCAACTGCGCGAGTTGGTCCTCGACATCCGTCTTTCCGGACTTTTCCAACGACAGCAGCTCGGTGAGCTGCGCGATCTGGGCGTTCAGGCGGCTGAGCGCGGTATCCTTCCCGGCGACTTCCTGCTGCAGGTAAAACTGCACGACGACGAAGACCGTGAGCAGGAAGATGATGCCAAGGATCAGCGTCGACAGGGCATCGACGAAGCCCGGCCAGTAGTTCATGCCGCTTTCGCCGCGGCGGACCCTTGCAAGCGCCATCGGTCTCAACTCAACGGTTCACGTGCTCGCGTACCATCACTTCGAGCAGCTTCTTGATCTCGCGCTGCTGGTCAGCCTGCGAGTCGACCCAGTCGCGGATCATCTGCTGCTCGGTGCGCATGTGGTGCACCAGCCCCTGGATCGCCTCGGCCAGATTGGCCATGGCCGCGGATGCGGATTTGCCCGCGCCCGCCTGGTCGACCGCCTCGCGCAGCCGCTCGATGGCGGAGCGAACCTCGCCACCCATGCCGGCGGCAACGGCGGGCTCGGCGGCCTGGTCATAAACGGTGGTGGACAACCAGTCTTCGAGCTCGGTGTAAAAACGGTTCTGCGCCTGGCTCGACTGCAGATCGAGGAAGCCGAGCACGAGCGAGCCGGCAAGCCCGAACAGCGACGACGAGAACGAAATGCCCATGCCCGACAGCGGCGCGGCAAGGCCGTCGCGCAGGGAATCAAACATGGCCCCGGTGTCACCGCTCGCCTTGAGGCCTTGAATGACGTTTCCGACTGAACTGACGGTCTCGATCAGGCCCCAGAACGTACCGAGGAGGCCGAGGAACACCAGAAGGCCGGTCATGTAGCGGGAGATGTCACGCGCCTCGTCGAGGCGGGTGGCGATCGAATCGAGAATGCCGCGCATCAATTGCGAAGACATGGCCATGCGGCCGACGCGACTCCCGAGGATTGCCGCCATTGGCGCAAGCAGCACTGGCGGCCGGTCGACGGCGAGACCGGGGTCGGCCAGGCGGAAATTGTTGACCCAGGCGATCTCCGGATAAAGCCGCAACACCTGCCGGAACGACAGGATAATGCCGATCGCTTCGACGCCGATGATCAGCGCGTTAAGCCCCGGGTTCGCCATGAATGCGACTTCGATCTGTTTGTGCAGAACGAAGGCAACCAATCCGACCAGGATGACGAAGACCAGCATCCTGAACAGGAAGATCCGCGGAGACGACAGCTTGAGAGGATCGATTTCTTTGGCCATGAGTTTTGATGGTAAGCCTGCAAGCCCCCGCAGCGGACTATGACACAGAGAAGCGATTGGTAAAAAGCAGTTGTGCCCGGAACTCTGGCGGACCTCGATAAAGCCGCCGATTGAGTTGAAATTACGGTGCCTATCCTTTGCTGGCTGCCTTCAGGAGAGACAACAACCCTTTGTGGATCGCCTCATTGCCGGCGACGACGTGGCCTTTACCGAGTATCTCGTCCTGGTCGTCACAATCGGTGACGAAACCACCGGCCTCGCGTACGAGGACCAGTCCCGCCGCCAGGTCCCAAGGCTTCAGGGTCCGTTCCCAATAGCCGTCGAGCCGTCCCGCTGCGATCCAGGCAAGGTCGAGTGCGGCCGCACCAAAACGTCTGACGCCAGCGACGTGCTCCTGCACGGCGCTGACTTCCTTTCGCGACAGGCCGACGTCGCCATGTCCGTAGTGGGCAATTCCGCACGCGACGATCGCCTCCGCAAGTCGCGTTCGCGCAGCGACGCGAATGCGTTGATCGTTGAGAAACGCGCCCTTGCCCTTCTCGGCGATGAACATCTCATCAATCGCCGGATTGTAGATCAGGCCGGCGACCACGGCGCCGTCGCGCTCGAGCGCCATCGAAATTGCGAAGTGAGGGATGCCGTGCAGGAAATTGGTGGTGCCATCGAGCGGATCGACGATCCACGTATGGCTCTTGTCGCTGCCTTCGCGACGGCCACTTTCTTCACCGAGAAAACCGTAGCCAGGCCTTGCCTTCATGAGCTCTGCGTAGATGGTTTCTTCGGCGCGACGGTCGGTGGCCGTCACGAAATTGGCCGGGCTCTTCAATGAGACCTGCAACTTTTCAAGTTCACCGAAGTCGCGTTTGATCGCGCGCGCGGCCTTGCGCGCAGCGGCGATCATGACATTGAGCAGGGCTGAATGTTGCATGAGGCCTGCGGTCTGCCCGTGAAGGCGTCTGTCGTCAAGGCTGCCGCGCGACTACAGTCGACAACCATTTCTTCGCTGCTTGGTCCGCCGCGTCGCGCACGGCCTGGCTCTGTTTTGACGCGAAGACGTCGAGATCAGGATCGCTGTTGCCGCCGGCCTTGGCGACGAGATGCCATTTGACGGCTTCGGTCGGGTCGGCCGGCATGCCGCGACCGGCCATCAGGATGCGTGCCAGCCGGTTTTGCGCGATTGGACTGCCCAGATGCGCCGCCTTCAGGAAAAGGCGTGCGGCAGCCGCTTCGTCTTTGGCCGTGCCGTCTCCATTGAATTGAGCGATCGCGAACTCTACCATCGCATCGACGTTGCCGCCGACGGAAGCCTGCTGCATGAGACGCATCGCCTTGCCGATGTCCTTCGGTGCGCCGTGGCCTTCTTTATACATGGTTGCAAGCGCGTACTGCGCTTCGGTGTTGCCGGCTTCCGACGCAATCACGAATAGTTCGGCGGCACGCTTGAAGTCCTGCGGAAATTGCTGACCCTGGAGATAAAGCAGTCCGAGATTATAAGCCGCGCTCGGGTGTCCAAGCTTGGCGGCCGCCTCCATCAGACGCGCGGCCTCGTCGGCACTGCGCGGACCGGCACGGCCCTGGAAACTGAACATCGCAAGCGCAAAGATTGCGTCGCGATCGCCTTTGGCCGCAGCCATCTTGTACCATTGAGCCGCTTTTAAATCGTCGCGCCCGATGCCAAGGCCCTGCGCGTAAAGCTCGCCAAGCAGTGTCATGGCTGCCGGGTCGTTCTGCTGTGCACGCTTCGTCGCCTCGTTGAATGCAGTGAGATAGAACCCTCGCTGGAAGGCGCCATAAGCAATATCGAGGTTCAACTGATCGGAGTTGGGCGTTGAACTCGGCGCTGGCGGCGGCAGGGGCGGGGGCGCATTTTTCGTCGGCTGCGCCATGGCGGTCGTGACCACGGCGATTGCCATGAACGCGCCGAAGGGACCGCAAATCAACTGGATCATGTGGCGGGCTCCGGAAGGCGAAGATGGCGACCCGCTTCGCGAATCGTTTCGGCAATAGAGTCCGGTTCACGCCATACAGCGTCGCCAAGCGCAACAAAGTCGGCGCCGGCCGCAACCAGCGGCGAAATCGTCTCAAGTGACTCAGAATAGCCCACGCACGGGATTTCGAAGACTTCAGCCCACCAGCCGACGCGCTCTTCTACGGCTGCGAAAGCCGGGCATTTTCCGGTCGGATCTGGCTCGCCGAACATCACGTAGTCGGCGCCTTGCTCGGCGGCGAGCATCGCGTCGTGCCGGCTGGCAAGCCCGCCCGTACCCGCGATGCGTTCGGGTTTGAGCGTTTCAAGTGCGACGGTGAAATCCGCGATACCGCTGAGATGCGCGCCGTCGGCGCCACCGCGCGCTACCAAATCGGCGTGGCCATCGAGCAGAAGTGCGGCGCTTTTGTCCTGGACCGCCTGGGCCAGCGATTTGACACGATTGATCAAGGTGCGTTCGTCGGCCTCGGCCATCCGCAGCAGCACTGCCGCAACGTCTCCGGCATCCAAAGCCAAAGCCAGCTGGTCCAAAAATGCGGACGGATCCGCAACCGGCGGTGTCATCAGGTAGAGCCTGGGTGCCGGCCGAGGCGCCGGGTTCTTGGGTCGCAAAGCCATGACGGTCGGATGCTAGCCTAATCAGGCGAAAAATTGACCTGCATCGTCACTTGGCCAAGGTGACGCAGGTCTTCGCAAAGCCCGCGAGCGCTTTTGCCATTGCTGCAATTGCCCCGTCCCAATCGCCGATTTGCGGCTGTCGAAACAGCTTTGATGTCGGATACCAGGGGCTGTCGGTGCGGCCGCGCAGCCAGCGCCAATCCTGCACATGCGGCACAAGCAGCCATAGCTGCCTGGCCATTGCCCCGGCAAGGTGCGCCGCCGCGGTGTCGACGGAAATGACGAGGTCGAGTTCGCCGATCACCGCCGCCGTGTCGGCGAAGTCGGTGAGGAGGTCATCAAGACGCCGGATCGGCAGTTGGTCGAGTGCCGTGAGGTCGCTGACGCGATACTCGCGTTGCAGACTGACGAAATGCGTGCCCGCCACCGACAACAAGGGCTTGAGACGGGGGAGCGCGATACTGCGATTGTGGTCATTCTTGTGGGTTGGTTTTCCCGACCAGACGAGACCGATCCGTGGCCTGCTCATGTCCGCCAGCCGATCCCGCCAAACCTTGGCGCGCTTGACTGGTGCATGGAGATACGGAACGGACGCCGGAATGGTGTCGATCGTCGTGCCGAAGGCGAGCGGAAGACTCATGAGCGGGCAGTGAACATCGAAGCGCGGCAGCTTATCGCCACGGCGATAGATGCCGTCGATGCTCGCGGCATTCACGACCAGCGGCACCAGGCCGTCGGGGATCTCGATTTCTCGGCAACCATCGGCAGGTAACGAACGAACTGGATGCTGTCGCCAAACCCTTGCTCCGCGTGCAGCAAGATGGTCTTCCCGACCAGCGTTTCGCCGCGCCACTGTGGCTGCGTGAATTCGCGCGGCTGCAGTTCTCCTTCGCGCCGCCAGCGCCACTCATAGCCGGTCCAGCCGCGCGCAAAATCACCGACGGAAAGGCACAGCAAGCCTTTGTTCCAGTGCGCTTCGGCGAGATCGGGAGCGAGCGCGATGGCCCGATCGAAGCTCTCGACCGCTTGCTCGGCCCGATCGAGGTAGCGCAGCGCGTTGCCTCGATTGACCCAGGCATAGACATTGTCGGGCGCTGCCTCGAGCGCCCGGTCATAATCGGCAAGCGCGTGGGCCGGGCGGTTGAGCTCGATCAGCGCGTTGCCGCGATTGTTATAGCCCTCGTTGTAATCGGGCTTGAGTGCGAGGGCACGATTGCACGCGTCCAGCGCCTCGCCGTGCCGGCCCATTTCGCGCAACGCGTTGCCGCGATTGCCATGCGCCTCGGCGAAATCCGGCCGGATGGCTACAGCACAGTCGTAGTCCGCAAGCGCTGCGGCAAAGGATTTCATCGCATAATGGGTGTTGCCGCGGCCGACCAGCAGTGCGGCGTCGTCCGATTTGATCGACAGCGCGCGGTCGTAGCTCGAGAGTGATTCATCGTAACGCTTGAGTTCACGCAGCGCGCGGCCACGATTGGCAAGGGCATCAACCGCAGCCGGCGCGAGCGCAATCGCTCTATCATAGCTGTGTATGGCTTCCGCCAACCTTTTCAGCGCCAGGAGTGCGTTGCCGTGACCAAGGTAACCTTCGGCGTGATCTGGCTTGAACAGGGCAGCCCGGTCGAAACTGGTGAGCGCCTCGTCATGGCGGCCGAGCAAGCGCAGAGTGTTTGCCCGGTTGATCAGCGCATCCACATATTTCGGGCGATGAGCGAGGGCTCGATCATAGCTTTCCAGCGCGTCCCCGGGCCGCCCCAGATCGACCAAGGAATTTCCGCGATTGTTGAGAGCCTCCGCATAGTCAGCCCGCACTGCGACGGCGCGATCAAAGCTCGTCAGCGCCTCTTTCGGCCGCTTGAGCGCACGCAGAGCGTTGCCGCGGTTGTTGAGCGCTTCGGCGAAATCGGGTTTGAGGGCAATGGCCCGGTCGTAGCTCTTGAGCGCGTCCTCGGCCCTTCCAAGCATCGCGAGGACCGTGCCGTAGTGGGAGTGCGCTGCCGCCGACCGCGCATTGGTCTTGAGCGCGCGCGCAATGAAGTTAAGCGCGTCGGCATGGTTGCCGCGTTGATGCTTGAGAACGCCGTAGAGGTGGAGCGCGTCGAAATTATCCGGATCCGAGTCGAGCGTGCACCGATAGAGCGTTTCAGCTTCGCCCAATTGACCGCGCTGGTGACACAGAACCGCCTGTCGCAGCGCCTCGGCGGCGGATCTTGCGGGGCTTGGTTTGAGCTGTGGTTTCGACATGGCCTCGATGAGGTTGCACCCACTGCACACGCAGCATCACCGTGCCGGCGCGGCCGCCAGCGAATCAGTCCTTGAGGTTATTCGCTTAAAATCCTTCGTCCAAGCTGAACCGTTTACTTCTCACGTCGGCATCGGCACGGGGCCCATGTCTTTCGGTATCCTGTAGCCCTTCTGCACCGCCGGACGCGCCGCGATGGTCTCGTACCAGCGCTTGACGTTGGGGTATTGCTTCATGTCGATGGTCTGCCATTCGAAGCGCGAGATCCAGGGCCAGATGGCGATATCGGCGATAGAGTACTGATCGGCAACGAACTCGCGGCCTTCAAGCCGCGTATTGAGCACCTTGTAGAGACGGTGACCTTCCTTCAGGTAGCGCTCTTCGGCGTAGGGCGCCTTGCCCTTGTTGTATTTCACGAAGTGGTGCACCTGACCGAGCATCGGGCCGGGGCCGCCCATCTGCCACATCAGCCATTCGATCACCCGGTAACGTCCTTCGCCTGACTTCGGCATCAGCTTGCCCGTCTTGTCGGCGAGATAGATCAGGATCGCGCCCGACTCCATCAGCGCAATATTCGTGTCGCGATCGACGATGGCCGGGATGCGGTTGTTTGGAGCGATCTTCAGAAATGCGGGCGCGAATTGCTCATCCTTGGAAATATCGATCGGATGCACGGTGTAAGGCAGGCCAAACTCCTCCAATGCAATGGAAATCTTGCGGCCGTTTGGGGTTGTCCAAGTATAGAGATCAATCACGTTTCGTATCCTTACATTGTGTGAAAATTATCGGAACGTCCGATGCGGGCAGGGCGTTTACAGGTGAGGCTTATTACAGGAGGCGACCATGAAGCTCAATGTCCTCGCAGTCGCGCTCGCCGCGACCGCGATAGGCGCGTTTTCCGCCAACGCGCAAGTCGTTATCGAGGAACGGCGTGACCCGGCAGTCGTCATCGAGCACGACAGGCCGAATACGTCGGTCACGATCGAGAAACGAGACGGGTTCCTTGGCACCGAGAAAAAGACGATCACCAAGGAGACGACCGGTTCGGGCGATTGCTCTTCCAAGACGGTGCACAAGGAAGACATCACCGGGTCGAAAACGGTTAAGAAGACCAATTGCGACTGATCCCGCACGCAACGGGATCGAAAAAGCGAAAGGCCGCGCTCGCGACGCGGCCTTTTGCACGTCAGGCCGCCTTCTTTTCCAGGTCGGATTTCCACTGGCCCAGCGCCGCCAGGCCGTTCATTTTGGCGCGATGCGA
>JBEVFG010000140.1:0-3993 GCA_040512415.1 Pseudolabrys sp.
GACAGCCCGGGCTACCAGGAAGCCTTGCGCGCGCTCGGCAACGGCGCCGTGCGCGACATCCGCATCATTGAGGGCCTGGAGTAAGGGGGACGGTCTTCCAGCCGGCGCCGTCCTGCTCGAGAAAGAGCCAGCCCGCCACCGTCACTTTCTTCGACGCCGCGTCGTTCTCCATCAGATAGTGGTGTAGCTCCGGGCATGACGGGCGCCGGCAGCGGAGCCTGATGCCGTCGTAATGCAGCACGGCGCGGATCCGCATTTCGTAGAACACGCCCCCGTAGCGCTCGCCGCTGCGGCCGTCGAGCCTTTCAAACGAAACGAGCGTGTACGGGGAGAGGAAGGTTTCCCTGAACAGCTTCTGCATGGCGGCCTGGGCAACCTCGACGCTCGGCTCGCAGTTCCCGCTGCAGACTGCGCGCGCGGGCGACACGAGCACCAGCGCCAAGCTGATAAGCGCGGCCGCGCGCGAGACCGCGCGCATTACCAGACTCGACGTGACAGACCCAACAGGCACGACCGCGACATAGCGGAATTTCCAACCGCTGTCATTCCGGGGCGCGCCACTTCCGCTCATTCCCGTGAAAGCGGGAATCCAGAAACAGAGTCCCAACGTTGCGCCCTGGACCCCCGCTTTCGCGGGGGTGAGCGGACTATGAGAAGCTACCCCGCGAGCTTGTCGAACTCATCGATCGGCACCGCCGGCGAGGTGGTAAATCCGATGCCGGTCGCTTTCGCCAGCGCCATGGACACCGCCATCGCGCGCGCATTGTCCGGCAGGTCGACAGCCATCATGAGATCGACGCCGCCGAGCGTCGCATAGGCGGCCTTGAGCTCGCCGCCGTGCTTCTTGATCAGTGCTTTAGCGTCTTCCGAACGCTTGGCGCTGATGCCTTTGAGAGACTCGGCCGAATATTTCCCGAACAACAGATAGATTGCCATGACACATCTCCGGTTTTGGAGGAACGCGGCGGGCCGATTATAGGGCAGCGCAAGCGAGCGCGTCAGCCGGAGTGCGCAAAAAAGGCAGCGCTCATTCAAACACTTCGTCGGCAATCGTGAGCATTCTGGGAGGTACGTCGATCCCAAGCGTTCGCGCAGCCTGCAGATTGATTGCGAACTTGAACTTGGTTGACTGCAGCACAGGGAGCTCGGCGGGCTTCGCGCCTTTGAGGATGGTGCCGGTATAGACACCGACCTGGCGGGACATGTCCGAAAGGTCGGCCCCGTAACTCATGAGACCGCCGGCAGCCACAACTTCGCGGTCCGAGTAGGCTGCCGGAATCCGTTCGCGCGCCGTCAAAGTTGCCAATTGCACGCCACGGCTGTTGAAGAACGCGTCGGAGGCGACGAAAAGCGCATCGACGCGCTCGCGCGCAAGCGCGTCAAAGGCCCCGTCGATCTCGCCGATTGTGCTGGCGTTGAGGATCTTCTGGATTTGCACGCCCATGTCGCCGGCTGCCTTGCGCAGCTCGCGCAGGGTGCTTTGGGTGCTCGACGCGTTACCCGGATTGACGAGCAGCGCGAAACGGGTCGATTTGGGCACAAGGTCATGCAACAACCGCAAGCGCTTGCCTGTCACTTCCTGGGAGAAAGTATTGATGCCGGTCGCATTGCCGCCGGGCCGGCTGAGATTTGCAACAAGGCCAAGCCGGACCGGATCTTCGGGAACAGCGAACGCGATCGGGACGGTCGTTGTCGCCGCCTTCGCGGCAAGCGCTGCGACGACGCTGCCTGGCGTCGCGATGACCGCCACCTTTCGTTTGACGAGATCAGCCATCACCGCCGCCAGATGATCGGTGCGGCCCTCCAGCCAGTGATACTCGATCGTAACGTCTTTGCCTTCGACCAAGCCGGCTTCGCTAAGACCCTTGCGGAATGCGTCCGCACGGCTCTTGAGGCCCTCTGCCGAACCGGTGTTGACGAAGCCAACGATCGGCAACGCAGATTGCTGGGCGCGCAGCGCAAGCGGCCATGCGGGAGCAGCAGCCGCGCCACCGAGAAGTGTGAGAAAGTCGCGTCGCCTCATTTGCCGCCCCCGAAGCCCAGAGCCGGGCATCGTACCAACCGGCATAACTCCTCCGGAAGGGGCAGATGACGAATTCATCATGATGACATCGCCGTCACGCATACGTGTAACATTGTGTGATGCTCTCGGCCGGCTTCGCCCGTATATGGAGGCAAACAACCTTCGGGATGACTGCCATGATGCTCCGATCCGCCCTCCTCGCGCTTGCTCTTGCCGCCGCACCGCTTGCCGCGCATGCCGAATCCGCCGTGACCATCCCGCCGCCCGCGGCGGAAGCGCCCGCGCAAGGCTCCGGACTCGAAACCGCGGTGCTCGCGGGCGGATGCTTCTGGGGCATCCAGGCCGTCTATCAGCACGTGAACGGCGTGAAAAACGCGGTCTCAGGCTATGCCGGCGGCGCGCAGAAGGATGCCTATTACCAGACCGTCAGCTCGGGCCGCACCGGCCACGCCGAAGCCGTGCAGGTGACCTTCGACCCCAAGCAGATTTCCTACGGCAAGATCTTGCAGATCTTCTTCTCGGTCGCGCACGACCCGACGCAGCTCAACCGCCAGGGGCCCGACACCGGCCCGCACTATCGCTCGGAGATTTTCCCGCAGAGCGAGGCGCAGGCGAAAGCCGCGAAGGCCTACATCGCGCAGCTCGATGCGGCGAAAGCCTGGAAGCGCCCGATCGTGACCAAGACCGGCACGATGAAGGCAACATTCTTCCCGGCCGAGGCCTATCACCAGGACTACGCGATCAAGCACCCCTACCAGCCCTACATCGTCTTCAACGACGCGCCGAAGGTCGAGAACCTGAAGAAGACGTTTCCGGATGTCTGGCGCGATCAGCCGGTGCTGGTGTCGCAGGCGGAGAAGACGAATTGACGGCCAACCGGCAGAAATAAAAACGGCGGGCCTGAGCCCGCCGTTTTTCATGAACTGGTTGTGGTCAGTTATCCAGGAACGACCGCAGTTTCCTCGACCGGCACAGATGCTTCAACTTCCGCAGCGCCTTGGCCTCGATCTGCCGGATGCGCTCACGGGTCACCGAGAACTGCTGGCCGACTTCCTCCAGCGTGTGGTCGGTGTTCATGCCGATGCCGAAGCGCATGCGCAGCACGCGCTCCTCGCGCGGCGTCAGTGACGCCAGCACGCGCGTCGTGGTCTCGCGCAGGTTCGACTGGATGGCCGCATCGATCGGCAGGATCGCGTTCTTGTCCTCGATGAAATCGCCGAGATGCGAATCCTCCTCGTCGCCGATCGGCGTCTCGAGCGAGAGCGGCTCCTTGGCGATTTTCAGCACCTTCCGCACCTTCTCGAGCGGCATGCCGAGCTTCTCGGCGAGCTCTTCCGGGGTCGGCTCGCGGCCGATCTCGTTGAGCATCTGCCGGCTGGTGCGCACGATCTTGTTGATCGTCTCGATCATGTGCACCGGGATGCGGATGGTGCGCGCCTGGTCGGCGATCGAACGGGTGATCGCCTGGCGGATCCACCAGGTCGCGTAGGTCGAGAACTTGTAGCCGCGGCGGTACTCGAACTTGTCGACCGCCTTCATCAGGCCGATGTTGCCTTCCTGGATCAGGTCGAGGAACTGCAGGCCGCGGTTGGTGTATTTCTTGGCGATGGAAATGACAAGGCGCAGGTTGGCCTCCACCATCTCCTTCTTGGCCTGGCGCGCCTCGCGCTCGCCTTTCTGCACCATGTGCACGATCTTGCGGAACTCGCCGATCTCGACGCCGGTCTGCGCGGCGAGGTCGTGCACCAGCGAGCGGATCTCCTTGATGCGATCCTTCTCCTTGGCGACCAGGCTCTTCCAGCCTTTCGCCGACAGCTTCGAGACGCGGTTGAGCCAGCGCGGGTCGAGCTCGCCGCCCATGTACTGCTTGAGAAAGTCCTCGCGGATGACGCCGTAGCTTTCGGCAAGCCGCATCAGGCGACCTTCATTCGACACGAGGCGCTTGTTGATGTCGTAGAGCTGCTCGACGA
>JBEVFG010000141.1:0-3174 GCA_040512415.1 Pseudolabrys sp.
AATGGCGAAAACCCGCTCGTTCATGGTGCGACGCCGATTCTTGGCTGCGACGTATGGGAGCATTCCTATTACATCGACTACCGCAACCGGCGGCCCGATTATCTCAAGGCGTTCCTGGATCACTTGGTGAACTGGGAGCACGTCGAAGAAATGTTCGTTGCGGCGACCAAGTAGGCCAAACGCAGAGGACCGTACCCCGCTGGATTTTTCGGAAACATCCTGCCGGCGGTCGGCGAATTTGTTCGCCGACCGGCTGGCTCTTATCGTCCTTGGTGTCGTTGCAGTCGTCGCAGCGGCGACGTTCTGCGACTACGGCCTCGGGTGGGATGACTACACCCATTCCGAATACGGCGATCTGCTGCTCGCCTTCTACAGCTCGGGCTTTTCAGACCAGCGCGCGCTTTCATTCGTCAACCTGTATAAATACGGCGGCGGCTTCGATATGGCTGCGGCCCTCGCGGCGAAGGTGCTGCCGTTCGGGCTGTTCGAAACACGGCGTCTTGTCGGAGCCGCGGTCGGAATTGTCGGCCTGGTCGCGACCTGGCGCATCGGCCGGCGGCTTGGCGGACCGGTCACAGGACTGATTGCGCTCCTGCTGCTCGCGACGTGCACGCTTTACTACGGTCATATGTTCATGAACGCGAAGGACGCCCCCTTCGCAACCGCCATGGCCGTTCTGCTCCTCGCCGTCGTGCGCGCGCTTGACGAGTATCCAAGGCCACGCCTGGCGACAGTTGGGCTCCTCGCGACCGGTCTTGGTCTTGCATTCGGCTCGCGCATCCTTGCCGGAATTGCTGCGCCCTGCGCCCTGGCGGGCTTGGTCGTCATCCTTGTCGGCGAAGGACACTCGCTTGGGATCAAACAGGCTTCGGCACGGCTCGGCACGTTCGTCTTGCGATCAATTCCGGCTCTCGTGATCGGTTACCTGATCATGGGATTGTTGTGGCCGTGGTCTGTGCTGGCGCCACTCAATCCGATCCGCGCCGCCGAATACTTCGACACGTTTTTCGAAAAGCCCTGGCGAGAGATGTATGCCGGGAAATTGTTCGCCGTAACTCAAATGCCGGTCAGCTACCTGCCGCATCTCTTTGTGCTCAAGCTGCCGGAAATTATGCTGGCGCTCGGACTCGCCGGGACGGTTGGCACTTTCATTGCCCTTGGCTCAGGCAAGCTGCCACTGACCCGCCGCGCAAATCTTCTTCTCGTCGCAGCCTCCGCTTTCCTGCCAGTCATCATTGCGATGCTGACACATCCTGCGCTCTACAACGGCTTGCGACACTTCGTGTTCGTGGTGCCGCCCTTCGCAGTGCTTGGCGGCCTCGCCGGCGCCTGGGTGCTCGGTCGGGCGAAGGCATTCGGGGCGTGGGCGGTGGCCACAGTCTCGGCCGTGTTGATCGGCGGACTGATCTTGCCGGTCAGCGAGATGGTGCGACTGCACCCCTATCAGTACACCGCCTTCAATTGGGCATCGGGCGGCGTCCGCATGGCGCACGACAACTACATGCTCGACTACTGGGGGCTCGCCTTCAAACAAGCAGGCGAGGCTTTGAAGACGAAGCTCAACGAAATGGGGCTCAAGCCGCCTGCAGGCCGCCGCTGGACTGTGGAGATCTGTGGCCCGCAAAGGCCCGCCGAAGTAGCGCTCGGGCCTGACTTTGAAACGACCTGGGACCGCAAGCGCGCAGACTTTGCCATGATGCTCGGCACGTTTTATTGCCGTGAGCTGACTGCGCCGGTGCTTGTCGAAATCGAACGCGAAGGCATCGACTACGCCCGCGTCTATGATATCCGCGGCCGCCCGGTCCCGAACCTTTTGACCGAACCGCCGCCCTGACCCTATCGCTTCTCTTCGTTCAGCACGTCGGCTGCGATGCGGTGCGCTTCATTGGCGGCGGGAATCCCGCAATACATCGTCAGCAGCAAGAGCACGTCCTGAATCTGCTCGGTAGAGCAGCCATTCTTGAGTGCGCCCTTGAGGTGGACACGTAATTCATTGTTGTGCCCGGCCGCTCCCATCATCGCGACCATGACGAGCGACTTCACCGCCGGCGGCAATGACGGGCGCTGCCACACATCGCCATAGGCGTAAGCATTGATGATATGTTGCAACGGCTTTCCGAAATCGCCGAATGCATTCATTCGCCTATCGACCGCCTCCCGGCCGAACAGGTCGACGCGTAGTTTGAGCCCACGCTCATTCTGCTCCTGGACGTCCATGATTCATTTTCTCCCGTGAAAATTTCGGCGCATTGCCGTTTGTGTGCCGACTTGTCTACTATGTGGCATCCATGCCTCCCCTTCACGCAATTTCGACAACCCTTTCATGATCAATGCAGCGGTCATCGGCCTCGGCCGGTGGGGCAAAAACATCGTCGAGGCGATACAGGGCAAAAGCAAGCGCCTGCGGTTCATCCGCGGTGTCAGCAAGGAGCCCGAGCTGGTCCGCGAATTCGCGGCCGCCAAAGGGTTCGAACTATCGACCGAGTTCGAAGAAGCGGTCATCGACCCCCGCGTGCAGGCAGTCTTTCTCGCAACTCCCCATTCGCTTCATGTGGGACAGATCTCCGCGGTCGCCGCGGTGGGCAAGCCGGTCTGGTGCGAGAAGCCTCTTGCGCTCACGCGCGCTGAAGCTGAACGCGCCATCGAGGCCACGAAAAAGGCCGGAGTGCCATTTGCGCTTGGCAACAACAAGCGCTGCTTTCCGTGCATGCGCGAGATGAAGCTGATTGTCGCCGACGGGACACTGGGTGAAATCCTGCATATCGAGGGCAATTTCAGCAATGAGCATTCAACCCGCGTCAAAGGTGGCTGGCGCGACGACCCGCGCGAATCGCCGGGCGGCGGCATGACCGGCGCCGGATTGCACGTGCTCGATGCATTCGTGAACCTCGCCGGTCCAGTCGCAAAAGTTGACGCGCGGGTTTTCGCACAGAAGTCGCCTCCCGATCCACGCGATGTCACGGCAGCATTGATGCAGTTCGAAAACGGCGCGACCGGCCTTCTCGCCACCGTGCGTGCTGCGCCGATGTTCTGGCGCATCCACGTCTTCGGCACCAAAGGCTTTGCGGAAGCGCGCGAGGAGACGTCGCTTACGGTCGCGATGATCGGCGGCCAGCCCGAAACGAAAACCTTCGCGCCTGCAGATTCTCTTGGCGTTCTGCTTGAGGCTTTCGC
>JBEVFG010000142.1:0-4703 GCA_040512415.1 Pseudolabrys sp.
CCGATGGTGAGCAGCACCTGCTCCAGATCGGTGGATTTATAGAGCCGACGATAGAGGCCGCGCTCGAACACGACGCTCACCGCGCCGACAACGACCGCCGCAATGACGAGCGAAGGAACAAAGCCGACGCCGAGTGTGCGCGTAAGCGTGACGACGACATAGCCGCCCGCCATCGCGAAGGCGCCGTGCGCCAGGTTCACGAAGCCCATCAGCCCCATCGTGACCGAAAGGCCGACGGAGGTGATGAACAGGAACATGGCGTAAGCCAGGCCGTCGAACAGGATGCTGACGGCAATGATCGCGAAATGCGGCACGAGCCCCACCTCGTGTTGAAGAAAACGCCGCCGCGCCCTTATGCGCGGCGGCGCCGTTTGCTGTCAAATGAGTGAACTCAGCTGCCGCAGCGGCCGAGCTTCAACTCTTTGCACTCATCCTTGACCGCGTTGGTGGTTCCCAGCACCTTGATGCCAAGCTTGCCGTCCGACTTGCGGACGACTTCCATGGCGTACTCGTTCTGCACGATGTCGCGGGTGGCCGCGTCGATCGCGACCGGGCCGCGCGGACCCTTGGCGGTCCAGCCTTTCATCGCATCGATGACCTGCTGACCGTCAGTGACCTTCCCGTCAAGCTTTTTGATCGTATCGAAGATTGCGTGCATGGTGTCCCAGCCGGCCGCCGACATGAAGTCCGGATAGGAGTCCTTGCCGTAGGCTTCGTGCCAAGCCTTGTTCAGTTCCTTGTTCTCGGCATTGTCGAGATCGACGGCGTAGTTGCCCATCACGATGGTGCCGATGGCGGCATCGCCCATGTCCTGTAGCTTGTTGTCGGGGATGAGATCCATCGGCCCGATCAGTTTGACGCCGGCCTTGCGCATGCCGAGCTCGCCATAGGCTTTCATTACACCGGTCGCATGCGCGCCGGAGGGAATGAAGACGTACATGCAGTCAGGCTTGGCGTCCTTGATGCGCTGGAAGAAAGGCGTGAAGTCCGGCACCTGAACCGGGCTGCCCATCGGGATCGCCTCAGTCACTTTGCCGCCGGCCTTTTCGAAGCCGGTCTTGAACGCTTCCGTGGAGTCCTTGCCCGGCGGGAAATCGGTATAGGCCATCGCCGCGGTCTTGCAGCCGACCTTGCTGTGAGCAAAGGCGCCCATCGGATAGCCATGGTGCCACATGCTGAACGAGAGCCGCGCGATATAGGGTGACAGATTGGTGATCCAGGCGGTGCCTGCGTTGGCGATCACCATCGGCACCTTGGCCTGCGTCACCACCGGTGCCAGCGCGATCGCGGACGGCGAGAAAACGAACCCGGTGAGGATCTGCACCTTGTCGTTGGTGACAAGTTCGGTAGCAACGGTTTTCGCCTGCGCGCCGGTCGGCGGGCCCTCGTCACGCTTGATGATCTCGACCTTGTGCGGCGCGATGTCCTTGGCGTGAAGCTTAATATAAAGATCAAAAGCCTTGTCGATCTGATGACCGAGATCGGCATTGGCCCCGCTGAACGGAAGCACCACACCGATCTTGACGGTCTCAGCCTGGGCAGCCCCGCCCACTGCGAGGGCCAAGGCGGCTATCCCGAGCCAGCCAAACTTGCGCATCTCATTCCTCCTACAGGCTTGAAATAGTTTGAATTCCCACTAATGGACCTGCCCTGCGGCCCACTCGGCGCTAAACTGGACTAATATGAAGGTCCCGGTCAATCGGGAATGGCGTCACGTTGTGACGCAGCATTTACAGTTCAATTCGTCGGAGGTTGCCGCCGCCTAATCAGGCGGCGCTCTTGGCGCTGATTGCACCGATCGAGCTTGTGGACGCCGCCTCGAACTTTTTGCGGTCGCCTGTCATATCCAGCGATGCCACTTCCACGCGATTGCGCCCGCGCTCTTTTGCGTAATAAAGCGCGTGGTCGGCCTGCGCCAGCAATTCCGTCACATCGAGGGTCCGTTCCATGCAGTGCACCAGCCCGATGCTGACTGTCCCGCATACTGGGTGGCCGTCGACCTCCTGCGCCATCTGGGCAAATGTCTCGCGGATGCGCTCGGCAACCACCACGGCCTTCTCGCGGCTGGTGTCTGCGAGCACCGCGGCGAACTCCTCACCGCCTAGCCGGCCGACGAGATCCGATCCGCGCATGGACTTGCGCGCTGCCTCGGTGAAGATTTCCAGCACGCGGTCGCCAACTGCATGACCGAAACGGTCGTTGATCGACTTGAAGTGGTCAAGATCGATGACCAGGAACGCCGTCGGGCGCGGATTGGCCATGTGCAGTTTCGCGAGCATGGATGCGTCCTGCAGAAACGACCGGCGGTTGGCGATGCCTGTGAGAGGGTCGACCATGGCGGCCTTGCGGTGACGGAGTTCCGTACGCTCCTTCGCCATCGCAAGCAGGAGAAATGCACTGGAGGTGGTGAGCAGCAGCGCTTCGAAGCTCAGCACCGTCATCCACACGCTTCCGAATAGACCGTCGCTGCTCGAGGCGGGCGGCAGCAGCGCGATCATCGGTGTGCGCAGCAGGAACAGTGCACCGTGCGCGAAGAACATGAGGATCGCCGGCCAGCGAGAGACCAGCGCCTCGCTGCGCCCGCGCCAGAACTCGAAGGCGGTGAGCCAGACGTAAGACGTGATGATGCCGGCGACGATCAGCGACCGGATCTCGTTGTTCTCGGTCACCAGCGGCAGGCGGCACACCAGCAACCAGAGAACGGCGCCGGTGACCAGGTAAACAGGCTCGACTGGACGGCCATCGAACACGCGCGCGCCGGTCCAGGTCATGGCAAAGGCGGTAAAGAGCAGTGCGTTGGCAACATCGATGCTGATGAGGTCGGGCACTGATCCGTAGAGTCCGAACAATCCGATCGAGGCGAGCCGGGTCACATGGGCGAAACCCCACCAGCACACGGCACGCAGCGCCATGTTCTGTGCCCATACGAAAAGCAGCAGCAGCCCGAGGATGCCCTCGATCGTCACCAGAAAAAGCGTATGGACGTCGAGCGTCATTCGTCAGCCAACCTGCCCGGCCCCCCGAGCTCCAGAACCCGTCACCACCGCCACGACTAGACGTCCGCAGGAAAAATCTAATGAATGTGAATACGTCGGACGGCCGAATACGCCGCTATGGTTTCGAAGTTGTTGCCAATGAGGCTACAATCGCCGCAATTCGACTGAAATTTCCCCGTTGTTTGGCGACTTCGGCCGCGTTTCTCCGGCCTTGTGACGTTGTGGGGGCTCCACTAGGGTCAAATCCTCCCTTTATCCCCCGGGACCGGGCATGCAAATCCGCGACGGCATTATTGAAGCAATCGGCCATACGCCGCTCATCAAGTTGGAGGGCGCATCGGAGTCGACGGGCTGCACGATCCTCGGCAAAGCCGAGTTCATGAACCCGGGCGGCTCGGTGAAGGACCGCGCCGGCCGGCAGATGATCCTTGAGGCGGAAAAGCGCGGCGAGTTGCGCCCCGGCGGCCTGGTCGTCGAGACAACCGCCGGCAATACCGGCATCGGCCTTGCGCTCGTGGCCAATGCGCGGGGATACCGCACGCTGATCGTCATCCCCGAAACGCAAAGCCAGGAAAAGAAGGACATGATTCGGCTGTGCGGCGCCGAGCTTGTCGAGGTGCCGGCGGCGCCCTATTCCAACCCGAACAACTATCAGCATGTCGGGCGACGGCTGGCCGAGCAGCTCAAGAAGACCGAAAAGAGCGGTGTCATCTTCGCGGACCAGTGGAACAATCTCGACAACCGCAAGGCTCACTACGTCTCGACCGGGCCGGAGATCTGGGAAGAATGCGGCGGCAAGGTTGACGGCTTCATTTGCGCAATCGGCACAGGCGGCACGATCGCAGGCGCGTCGACATTCTTGCGCGAGAAGAAAAAGGACATCGTCATTGGTGTCGCCGATCCGCGCGGCGCGGCGATGTACCATTTGTTCAAGGACGGCAAGGCAACGGCGACTGAAGGCGGCTCGATCACCGAAGGCATCGGTCTCGGCCGCGTCACTCCGATCATCGACGGACTGAAAGTCGACAAGTCCTATCTCATTCCCGATGAAGAAGCGCTTCCGCTCATCTTCGACGTGCTCGAGCATGAGGGCCTCTGCCTCGGCGGCTCGTCCGGCATCAACATCGCCGGCGCCATCCGCCTTGCGAAAGATCTCGGCCCGGGAAAAACCATCGTCACGATCCTTGCCGATTTCGGCACGCGCTATCAGTCGAAGCTGTTCAACCCGGACTTCCTGCGCTCCAAGAAATTGCCGGTACCCGATTGGCTCGAGCGCAAGTCAAATATCAAGCCGCCGTTCGAGAAGGGGTGAGCGGCCAATGGCGACCGAGTGCCTCTTCCGCGACGACTCCTACCTCAACGATTGTGAGGCGCGCGTTGTCGCCCTGACCGACCAGGGCGGCATCGTGCTCGACCGCACGGTTTTCTACGCGACGTCGGGCGGCCAGCCTGGCGATGCAGGGTCGCTGAACGCAGGCGGCGTCCGCATTCCGATCGAGACGGCGGTCTACACCGACACGGCGAAGACCGAGATTGCCCACGTGCCAGCCGCCGGATCGCCCGCGCTGAACATAGGCGACAAGGTCACGGCGAGCATCTACTGGGACAAACGCTACGCGCGCATGCGCATGCATACCGCGCTGCATCTGCTGTCGGCCGTGCTGCCTTATGCCGTGACCGGCGGCTCGGTCGGCGACAGCGAAAGCC
>JBEVFG010000143.1:0-10828 GCA_040512415.1 Pseudolabrys sp.
GACCTGGGTGCTGCGCGACTTCCATTCGCCTAACCTGCTGTGGTTGCCGGAACGCGAAGGCGCTGCGCGCGTCGGGTTGCTCGACTTTCAGGATGCAGTGATGGGACCGGCCGCGTACGATCTTGCATCGCTGCTGCAGGACGCGCGTGTCGACGTAGCGGAAATGATGGAGATCGCCTTGCTGTCGCGCTACGTGCGTGCGCGCATGCGCAAAGGACCCTTTGAGGCGTCCGACTTCGCGCGCGGCTACGCGACGCTCGCCGCGCAGCGCGCCTCAAAAATCCTCGGCATATTCGCGCGGCTCGAACGCCGCGACCACAAGCCGCAATATCTGCGACACATGCCGCGCGTCTGGAACTATCTCCAACGATCGCTGGCTCACCCAGATCTGGCACCCCTCGCCGCCTGGTACCGCACCAATGTGCCAGCACTGAAGGTCTAAATGAGCGCCTCCGGAGAAATCACGCCGCGCTGCGCCATGGTGCTGGCCGCCGGGCTCGGTACGCGGATGCGTCCGCTGACCGACACGATGCCGAAGCCGCTGGTGAAAGTGGCCGGCAAGCCGCTCATAGACCATGTGCTCGACCGGCTCGCGGAGGCGGGCGTCGAAAAAGCCGTCGTCAACGTGCATCACTTCGCCGAACAACTCATCGGCCACCTGGCTCAGCGAGCGCGGCCGCGGATTGCGATCTCCGACGAGCGCGGACTGCTGCTCGGCACCGGCGGCGGCGTCAGGAAAGCGTTGCCCGAGCTGGGCGATGCGCCGTTTTTTCACATCAATTCCGACACCATCTGGATCGATGGCGTGAAGCCGAACCTTGCACGACTGGTCGCGGCTTTTGATTCCGCGGCCATGGATGCGCTGCTGCTGCTTTCGCCCACCACCGGCAGCATCGGCTATGCGGGGCGGGGCGACTTTGTCATGGCGCTGGATGGCCGCCTGACGCGCCGCCGCGAACAGGAAACAGCGCCCTTTGTCTACGCCGGCGCCGCCATTCTGCTGCCGTCACTCTTTGCCCATGCGCCCAAAGGCGAGTTCCCGCTCACCGAAATATTCGATCGCGCAGCTGAAAAAGGTCGCCTGTCCGGGCTGCGGCTGGGAGGCCTGTGGATGCATGTCGGCACGCCCGACGCAATCGCCGCGGCGGAAGGCGCGATCAAGGCGAGCGTCGGTTGATCGGCCATGCGTGTATGATTCAACCAATGCCACCGAGTCGACCCCACGTTTTCACCATTCCCGCTTCGGCGCCATTCTTGCCGACGCTGATCAACGCGCTGCGCGACGGCACGCTCGTGCTCGGCTTCCCGGCCAGCGGCGATCCGTTGGCGTTGGCAAAGGCGACGCTTTATCTGCCGACACGGCGCGCCTGCCGGCTCGCGCGCGACGTCTTTCTTGACCATCTCGACGGCGACGCGGCCATCTTGCCGCGCATCGTCGCGCTCGGCGATCTGGACGAGGACGAGATCATCTTTGCCGAGGCCGCGACCGGCGAGCTTGCTGATCCGGCGCTCAACCTTTCGCCCACCTTCGGCGCGCTGGAGCGGCGGCTGACGCTGGCCGAATTGGTCTCGACCTGGGCGACGGCGATCACGCCTGAGAAGGGCGCGCCGCTCATTGCCAATACGCCGGAGGCTGCCGTGGCGCTTGCGGACGCGCTGGCACGGCTGATGGACGACATGATCACGCGCCAGGTGCCGTGGGACAATCTCGACAAGCTGGTCCCTGACGAGCTCGATGAATACTGGCAGCAGTCGCTGAAGTTCCTGAAATTCGTGCACCCCGCGTGGCGCAAGATCCTCGCGGAAAAAAATGCCATGGAGTCCGCCGAGCGCCGCGACGGATTGATCGAGGCCGAGGCCAAGCGGCTTGCAGGCTCGGACGCGCCGGTGATCGCTGCAGGTTCTACCGGCTCGATGCCAGCGACCGCCAAGTTGCTTGCGACCATCGCCAGGCTGTCGAACGGCGCCGTAGTGCTGCCCGGCCTCGACAAGGCGCTTGACGATGCTTCGTGGGCGCTGATCGCTGGCAACGAGAACGATGAGAGCCATGATGGCCTGCCCGCTTCCGGCCACGCGCAATTCGCCATGCATGCGCTGCTCGACCGCATCGGCATCACGCGCGCAGATGTTCAACAGCTTGAAATACCCGATGGCCGCGAGGCGCTGGTGTCGGAGGCCTTGCGCCCTGCGGCCACCACCGAGTGCTGGCACGAGCGTCTTGCCAACAATAATTTCAATGCCGCCACATCGCGCGCGCTTGAAACGCTGTCGCTGATCGAGGCTGCCAATGCCGAGGAAGAAGCGCTCGCCATCGCGGTGACGATGCGCGAAGCGCTGGAGACCAAGAACAAAACGGTCGCGTTGGTCACGCCTGATCGCGCGCTCGCCCGTCGCGTTGTGTCCTCGCTCGCACGCTGGGATGTGAAAGTCGATGACTCGGGCGGTGACGCCCTGGCCGATACGGGTGCCGGTCTGTTCGCGCGGCTGGCGGCGGAAGTCGCACTCGGCGGGCTCGAGCCGGTACCGCTGCTTGCCCTGCTCAAGCATCCATTGCTGCGGCTCGGGCAGCGGCAGGGGGCGTATGATCAATCGGTGGCCGCCCTTGAACGGGCGCTGCTGCGTGGGCCGCGTCCGCGCGCCGGAACAAAGGCCCTGGCGCACGCGCTCGAGACCTTCCGCGCGACGCGTGACGACTTGCACCCAAGCGACACGCGCAAATCGATCCGCGATGACGAACTCGATGCCGCGGCTGCGTTGATCGAAAAAATCGCCGCCGCACTGGCACCGCTCGAAACATTGAAATCCGATCGAGAATCCCTCGCCGCGTTTGCGCAATGCCACCACGGCGTGATCGCGACCCTCAGCTCCGACGAAAACGGTGAGGCCGCCGCCTTCTCCAATCACGACGGCACGGCGCTTGCAGATGCACTCGAACAACTGATTGACAGTCCGACTGCCGCAAATCTCGCGGTCGCACGCGGGGACTATGCCGAGCTGTTCGAGGCCGCCATCGGCGACCGCACGGTGCGCCGGCCGGAAAGCCGCGAGCTGCGCGCACATATCTACGGCCCGCTGGAAGCGCGCCTACAGACGGTCGATCGTATCGTGCTGGGCGGGCTGAACGAGGGCACCTGGCCGCCGGAGACGCGCAACGACCCGTGGCTGAGCCGCCCGATGTGCCGCGATCTTGGCCTCGATCCGCCTGAGCGCCGCATTGGCCTCTCCGCGCACGACTTCGCGCAGGCATTGGGCGCGAGTGAAGTCATCCTCTCACGCGCGGCCAAGGTGGCCGGCGGCCCGACCGTCACCTCCCGCTTTGTGCAACGCATCGCCGCGCTCGCCAGCGAACGCTGGAAAGGCGTCGTCGCGCGCGGTGAACACTATCTCGCGCTTGCCCGCGCGCTCGATGCGCCGGCCGAGGTGAAGCCCGCCGAGCGCCCGGCGCCCAAGCCGCCGCGCGCCGCGCGGCCCAGCAAGCTGTCGGTCACCGCCATCGAGGATTGGCTGCGCGATCCCTATACGATCTATGCCCGCTACGTTTTGCGCTTGCAGCCGCTCGACGCGGTTGATACGCCACCCGGCGCGCGCGACCGTGGCACCGTCATCCACGGCGCTATCGGCGACTACACGGAAATGGTCGCCACCAACCAGCCGGCCGACCCGCTGAAGGAACTGCTCAAGCTCGGCGAACACCATTTCGCGCCGCTCAACGACTACCCCGAGGCACGCGCCTTCTGGTGGCCACGCTTCGAGCGTATCGCACGTTGGTTTGCTGCGTGGGATACGGATCGGCGCACCGGCCTCACCATGCTGCACGCCGAAATTCGCGGCGAGTTGGCTTTTCCGGCCGGCACGCGCGCATTCACGCTCTCCGGCATCGCCGACCGCATCGAACTGCGCAAGGACGGCACCTACGCCATCATCGACTACAAAACTGGGCAGGCGCGCACCGAAAAGCAGGTGCGTACGGGGCTCGCGCCACAATTGACGCTTGAGAGCGCAATCCTGCGCGGCGGCGGCTTCAAGCCGATCGCTGGCGGCTCGGTCTCAGAGATTGCTTACGTGACGCTCAAAGGCGGCGCTGAGCCAGGCAAGCCGCACAATATCGAATTCAAAGACGGTAATCCGCCGGATGCTCACGCTGACCGTGCGCTCGCCAAGCTCAAGGAACTGGCGGCGACCTTCGATGACGAGACCAAGCCCTATCTCTCGCTTGTCCACCCGATGTGGAAGACGCATTACGGCGACTACGATCATCTCGCGCGCGTGAAGGAATGGTCGCTCGCCGGCGGCGCGGAAGAGGACCTGCTCTTCCCATGAGCACCGCCCGAACCATCCCCGATCATGTGCGCGGCGTCCAGATCGACGCCGCCAACCCGGAAGTCTCCGCCTTCGTCTCGGCCAATGCCGGCTCGGGCAAGACCTATGTGCTGGCGCAGCGCGTGATCAATCTGCTGCTGCGCGGCGTCGATCCGGCCAAGATTCTCTGCATCACCTTCACCAAGACCGCGGCCGCTAACATGGCGAACGAGGTTTTCAAGCGACTGGCGGCGTGGACCACGCTCGATGATGCCGCGCTGGACGAGCAGATCAGGCTCAGCACAGGCAGAACGCCGAGCGCCGGAGAACGCGCGCGGGCGCGGCGGCTGTTTGCCTCAGCGCTCGAGACACCGGGCGGGCTGAAGGTGCAGACCATCCACGCCTTCTGCACGCGGCTGCTGCACCAATTCCCGTTCGAGGCCAATGTCGCCGCGCGTTTTACCGTCCTCGACGAGCCCTCGACCGCGCAATTGCTCAATCAGTTGACCCTCAATGTCCTGTTGCAGGCAGCCGCCGAGCCGGAGGGACCGCTCGGCAAGGCGCTCGCCACCGCCATTGTCGTTGCCGCCGATATCACCTTTAAGGAGGTGATCGGCGACGCCATCAAGGCACGCGACGCGATCGGGGCATGGATCGCAAATGCCGGCGGGATCGATCAAGCTATCGCACAATTGTCGGAGACCTTTGGGATTGCGCCTGATGATAGCCTTAAACAAGTCGAGCAGGAACTTTTCTCAGCTTCTCTCATTCCGGAAGGCGAATGGCCGGTCCTGATTGAGATTTTCTCGCAAGGCGCAAAATCCGACAAGAACAACATCGATGTACTCACCGCCGCACGCGCGGCGTCCGGCCGCGACCGTATCGATCAATATCTGCGGATCTTCTGCACTGCCGAGCTTTCCCCGCGGAAAAGCCTGCTGACCAGAGCTCTTGCTGACCGGTATCCCGAATGGCTTGAGCGATTGCTGGTCGAACAGGAACGTATCTGCACGCTGCTCGAGCGTGAGCGCGCGCTTCATGCCCGCGAGCGCACGCGCGCGCTCATCACCATCGCCAAGGAAGTGATCGACCGCTACCAAACGGAAAAGGAGCGGCGCGCGCTGCTAGACTACGATGACCTGATCGATCACACGCTGGCACTGTTCAAGAACGTCTCGGCCGCCTGGGTGCTCTACAAGCTCGATCTCGGCATCGACCATATCTTGATCGACGAGGCGCAAGACACGAGTCCGAAGCAGTGGGAAATCATTAAAACTATAGCGGCCGAGTTCATGCCCGGCGGCAGCCGGCCCAATACTCGCCGTACGCTGTTCGCGGTCGGCGATGAAAAACAGTCGATTTTTTCGTTCCAGGGTGCGGCGCCCGAGGCCTTCGACGTGATGCGGCGGCTGTTCGCGCAGCAATTTGATACGCCCGATTTGGGCTGGAAATTCCTGCGCTTTCACCACTCGTTCCGTTCCGGTGCCGCGGTGCTCGGCTCGGTCGATCAGGTGTTCGGCGGGCGCGAAGTCTACGAAAGCGTCACCACCGACGTGGCCGGAATTCCAAAACACGAATCGCTGCCCGACGCCGCGCCTGGTCTCGTCGAGCTATGGCCGCTGGTCGAACCGGCCGAGAAAAAAGAAATCGAGGGCTGGGATGCGCCCTTCGATACGGAGAGCGAAAAAAGCCCGCGCGTGCTGTTGGCGCAAAAAATTGCCAAGCATGTGAAGCTGTGGTGCGCGACCGGGCTGGCCGCGCGCGATGTGTTGGTGCTGGTACGCCAGCGCGGACCGCTGTTTGAGGCGATTATCCGCGCCTTGAAGAATGAGAGCGTGCCAGTCGCAGGCGCCGACCGGCTGGTCCTAACCGAGCACATCGCGGTGATGGACCTGATGGCGCTTTCCGACTGTCTCCTGCTGCCCAACGACGATCTTGCACTCGCCAGCGTGCTCAAGAGCCCGCTGTTCGGTCTCACCGAGGAGCAATTGTTCGAGCTTGCCTGGAACCGTAAAGGGTCCTTGCGTGGAAGTTTGCGCGCTCACGCAACTGATGTCCTGTTCGGCGCCATCGGCGCAGAGCTCGACAAACTCGCCGGGGCCGCGCGTCGACTTTCGCCCTTCGCTTTTTTTGCCGATGTCCTTGGCCCGCGCCAGGGCCGCAAGAAGTTCCTTGCCCGGCTCGGACCGGAAGCCAATGACGCGCTCGACGAATTTCTCAACCTCGCGCTCGACTATGAGGCGCGCGAGACAGCATCGCTGCAAGGCTTCCTCGCCTGGCTGCGTGCGGCGCAGAGCGAGGTGCGGCGCGACATGGAGATGGCACGCGACGAGGTGCGCGTGATAACGGTGCACGGCGCCAAAGGCCTCGAGGCCAATACCGTGATCCTTGCCGACACCACAACCGAACCAAAGGGCGCGCATCCGCCCAAGCTGCTGACGCTGTCCAATGGTGCGATCATTTGGGCCAAGCGCAAGCAGGACGACACCAGCACGATGGAGGATTCGCGTGCCGCCGCCGAGCGCGCTGCGATCAACGAATACCGGCGGCTGCTTTACGTGGCAATGACGCGTGCAGCCGAGCGGCTGGTGGTGTGCGGGTCGAAAGGCCCAAACAAGATTCCCGACGGCTGCTGGTACCAGCTCGTGGAGGACGCGCTGCGCGGCGATTGCGTGAGCGAGCCGGCCGACGTCGGCAGTGACGAAGTGCTGCGCTACCGCAAAGGAAAAGTGCCGGAGACCGGGCCTGCGAAGCGTGAAGCCACACCAGCGACAAAAATTTCGCTGCCGCCCTGGCTCACGCGCGATGCGCCGACGGACAAGTCGACGTCGCGCAGCATCACGCCGTCGGGCGCGATTAATGAGGAGGCGGCGCGCCCATTCGCTGTTGCCGGCATTAAGGCGGCATTGCTGCGCGGCTCGCTCACCCACCGGCTGATGCAGTCGCTGCCGGATATTCCCACCGAGCGCCGCGCCAAGACTGTACAGGATTATCTCGCGCGCAGAGGCGGCGAGCTGACAGCCGACGTTCGCAAGGCCATCTCCGACGAAGTGATGGGCGTACTTGATCATCAGCACTTCCGCGAACTTTTCGGACCCAACAGCCGGGCCGAAGTGCCGATCATCGGCAGGGTCATGGCCGGCGGTGAGCTGGTGCGGGTGTCGGGCCAAGTTGACCGGCTGGCCGTAACGCCTGGTGCCGTCTTGATCGGTGATTTCAAAACGAATCGGCCCGCGCCGCGACGAATCGAGGACGTGCCGGAGGGCTACATAATGCAGCTAGCCCGCTATCGTGCGGTGCTTGCCAAAATTTATCCGGACCGGCCCATCTGCGCCGCGCTGATCTGGACTGAAGTCCCTGATCTGATGGAACTTTCCGAAGTGACCCTGGACAATGCCCTAGCTCGCGTCACCTCCGTGTGAAGCTCCTTGACGCTTGCAGACTGCGTTCATAGGTTCCTGCCCTCACAATTTTTGGGGGCGATTCCCCCATTCAATGACAAGAGGGTGCTGCCATGGCCGTCGGCAAAGTGTCGGACGCTAGCTTTGAATCGGATGTATTGAAGTCTGCCGAACCGGTGGTCGTGGATTTCTGGGCGGAATGGTGCGGCCCCTGCCGCATGATCGCGCCGGCGCTGGAAGAGATCGCGGGCCAGCTCGGCGACAAGGTCAAGATCGTCAAGCTCAACGTCGACGAGAACCCGAACACCGCCGCCAAGTACGGCATAATGTCGATCCCCACGCTGATGCTGTTCAAGAACGGCGAGATTGCCTCGCGTCAGGTCGGAGCGGCACCGAAACAGAAGCTGCATCAGTGGATCAGCGGCTCCGTCTGAGCCCGAAATAAAAATGTCCTGAACGGCCGGCCCAAAGCCGGCCGTATTGCATTAGCGAGCAGCGCTATCGCGGGAGCGTTCTGTTCTCGCGCAGCACGTCACCAGCCAGATAAAGGGACCCGGTAATCAAAATTCGCGGCGGTGGGTCAAGATCAAGCTTGCGCGCCGCATCAAACGCCTCGGCGAGATTGTCACGGCTTGTCGCCGAAATGCCGATAGCACGCGCAATGTCTGCCACCGCTTCCGAGGTCATGCCTTTTTCGGCGCCGGGCACCGGCACCGCGATTAATCTACGTGCAAGGCCGGCAAAATTTCTCAGGAAACCTTCGCAATCCTTGCTGGCAAGCATGCCGACCACCAGGATCAACGGTCTCGACACGCGCTCCTCAAGGTCGGCCAGCGCCGCCGCAATGGCGCGGCCGCCATCCGGATTGTGCCCACCGTCGAGCCACAGCTCGCTGCCGGCAGGAGCAAGATCGACGAGCCGGCCTTGACCCAGACGTTGCAGCCGCGCCGGCCATTCGGCCTTCGTCATGCCGGTTTCGAATGCGGCAGCCGGGATCGCAAATGGCTTCACCGTACGCAAAGTGGCAATTGCCAGGCCGGCGTTTTCAAACTGGTGCCGCCCGTAAAGCCTCGGAGGCGGCAGATCGAGCAAGCCCGCTTCGTCCTGGTAGACCAGCCTTCCCCGCTCCTCGGTGGCGGTCCAATCCTCGCCGGCAATTTTCAGCGGAGCGACGAGTTTGCCGGCCTGCCGCTCGATTACGCCAAGGACCTCGCGATGCTGCGAAGCGACTATGGCGGGAACGCCGCGCTTGAGTATTCCGGCCTTTTCGGCGGCAATTTTCTCCAGGGAATCGCCGAGAAAATCGGTGTGATCGACCGAAACGCGCGTGATGATCGATGCCAAAGGCTTGTCGATGACATTCGTTGCATCGAGCCGCCCTCCAAGGCCCACCTCAAGCAGAAGGACATCCGCCGGATGCTGCGCAAAAATCGAAATGCCGGCTGCGGTCGTTATTTCGAACACTGTTATCGGCGCACCGGCATTCGCTCGTTCGCATTCCTGCAAGGCCGCAGCAAGTTCGTCATCGGAGACGAGATGCCCCCCGCCGCGCGCACCAATGCGGAAGCGTTCATTGAAGCGGACAAGATGCGGCGACGTGTAAGTGTGCACGCTCTTTCCCGCAGCTTCCAGAATTGCGCGCAAAAAGGCGATCGTCGATCCCTTGCCATTTGTGCCGGCAACGTGAATGACCGGTGGTAGATTCCGCTCGGGATGGCCCAACGCGCCAAGCAGTCGCTGCACGCGATCGAGTGACAGATCGATACGCTTGGGGTGAAGCCCCATTATCCGCGACACGATGGAATCGATTTGATTCATGACAACACGTTTGTGGTCACCGGGACGCGTGCAGCCCGGTAATACCGATATATGTGGCACAGTCCCACCTTTCTAAGCGAGATGGTTGGGTCATAGGCGTGTGAAAGCACGCCGTCCTTCGGCCGGCTATGCCCGGCCATGACAAATTATTGGGCATGACATCAACGTTCAGGCGTGTGCCGGAACGGGTAGTTGTTCTAGATACTGCGGGCCGCCGGGCGCAGGCGTTCTCGTCAGCAGCCGGCACAGTTCGGCAAGCGTGGGGCGCAGCTTGTGCCGATGCACAACCATGTCAACCATGCCATGTTCGGCGAGATATTCGGCGCGCTGGAAGCCGTCAGGTAATTTTTCGCGGATGGTCTGCTCGATTACGCGCGGGCCCGCGAAGCCGATCAACGCACCGGGCTCGGCGATCTGTACATCGCCAAGCATTGCGTACGAAGCCGTCACACCGCCAGTGGTCGGGTTGGTCAACACGACAATATAAGGCTTGCGTGCTTCGCGCAGCATCTGCACGCCAACGGTCGTACGCGGTAACTGCATCAGCGACAGGATGCCTTCCTGCATGCGCGCCCCGCCCGACGCGGCGAACATGATGAACGGCGTCTGCCGGCGGACCGCGGTTTCGAGCCCCGTGATCACCGCTTCACCGGCTGCCATGCCAAGCGAGCCGCCCATGAAATCGAAATCCTGGACCGCGATTGTCACCATCTGGCCTTCGAGGCGGCCGATACCGACCTTCACGGCATCCTGAAGCCCGGTTTTGGCGCGGGCATCTTTCAGCCGGTCGGCGTAACGGCGCTCGTCACGAAACTTGAGCGGGTCCAGCGTCACTTCAGGCAGCGCGACATCTTCAAACTCGCCACCATCGAACATCGCCTTCAGCCGTTGCGGCGCGCTGATCCGCATGTGGTAGTTCGAGCTTGGGATGACGAACTGATTGGCCTCGACGTCCTTGTAAAAGACGAGCTGCCCGGTCTCCGGACACTTGATCCAGAGATTTTCCGGTGTCTCACGGCGCAGGAAACTGCGGATTTTCGGCCGTACGAGATTGGAAATCCAGTTCATGGCTCGTTTCTATAAATACGATTCGGCAAAATTATAACCGCTTGCGGCACCGAATGTTCATTCTGCTGCCACGCGGCGGGCGGAGCGCAAGCCCTCCGCCAGTGTGGAAACCAGGTTTGTTACGGCTTTCACCGAGCCCAAACCGGCCTTGCCGTTTTTATCGAGGCTCTGGCGCAACGCGTCCACGAGGGCTGAGCCTACGACCACGCCGTCGGCCCCAGCAGCGATGGCACGGGCGTGCT
>JBEVFG010000144.1:0-5158 GCA_040512415.1 Pseudolabrys sp.
CCCGGAATTCGATCTGCTTCGGCATCTTGTAGCTGGCAAGGCGTGCGGCGAGGAAGGCACGCAGATCCTCGGCGGTGACATCGGGCCTCTTCCTGACCGCGAACAGCTTACCGACCTCACCGGAGTGCTTATCCGGCACGCCGACGACGGCGCATTCCAACAGGCCGCCGTGGCTCATGGCGACTTCTTCGACCTCGTTCGGGAATACCTTGAAGCCCGATACGGAAATCATGTCCTTCTTGCGGTCGACGATGCGCACACGACCCTGCTCGTCCATCACGCCGATGTCGCCCGTGCGGAAAAATCCATCTTTCGTCATTGCTTTTGCGGTCTCGTCGGGCCGCTTCCAGTAGCCCGCCATGACCTGTGGACCGCGCGCGCAGATCTCGCCCTGCTCGCCGATCGGCAATTCACGCTCGTCGTCATCGCGGATGGAGATTTCGGTCGAGGGCACCGGAAGACCGATGGTTCCGGTCCATTCACTGATGTCGCCGCGGTTGCACGTAAGCACCGGCGAGGTCTCGGACAGGCCGTAACCCTCGATGATCGGCTTGCCGGTCGCCTTCACCCAGGCGTCGGCCACGGGTTTCTGTACGGCCATGCCGCCGCCGATCGTGCACTTCAGCATGCTCCAGTCGATCTTGCCGAAATTAGGGTTGTTGAGGAGCGCATTGTACAGCGTGTTCACCGCCGGAAAGATGCTTACTTTGTAGTGCGAAAGCTCTTTCACCAGCCCTGGAATATCGCGGGGGTTCGGGATCAGCAGGCACATTCCGCCAATGCGCATGCCGAACAGGAAACACGCGGTCAAGGCGAAGATGTGATACAGCGGCAACGCCGTGACGAAAATCATGTGGCCGACCCTCGGCGGGATATCGACCATCGGTTGATTCCACGCCTCGACCTGCAACATGTTGGCAACCAGGTTGCGATGGAGAAGCATCGCGCCTTTCGCCACGCCCGTGGTGCCGCCGGTGTATTGGAGAAATGCAATGTCGTCGGGTTCCGACGCGGAGACCTCCAGCACCATCGTGCGTCCGGCTGCAACGGCGTCGTTGAACTTGGTTGCGTCCGGAATCGAGTAGGCTGGCACCATCTTCTTCACGTAGCGGACGACGGCGTTGACGATCGTGCCTTTCACCGTGCCAAGCATGTCGCCCAGGCTCGCGATCACCACATGCTTCACCTGCAGATTCGGCAACGCCTGTTGCAGCACACTGGCAAAATTCTCGAGCACGATGATGGCTTCCGCGCCCGCATCGGCGAGCTGAAATTCCAGTTCGCGCGGCTTGTAGAGCGGGTTGACGTTCACGACTGTGCAGCCGGCGCGCAGGATGGCGGCGATGGCGACCGGATATTGCAACACGTTGGGCATCATGATGGCGACGCGTGCGCCACGTTTCAGGCCCCGGTTTTGCAGCCAGGCTGCAAGCGCGCGCGATGACTCTTCAACGTCGGCATAGGTCAGAGACTTGCCCATACAGGCACAGGCTTCACGGCTGGCGTATGTCCGGAAGCTTTCCTCAAACATCGTGGTCAGCGAGGGGTAGCGCGCTACATCGATCTCGCTGGGCACGCCCGGCGGATAATGCCGAAGCCAGAGCCGGTCCATGATGTTTCCCCCGCGACCGTCTTTCGCCAGCGCGACGACGGTCGATTCCGCGTCAGCATGAGTCCAACCGCTCCCGCATGCAAGACCGGCGATCGCTAGCGGCCTCCAAACGGAACGAGCGGATTGTCGATCAGCGCGTCCCGGTCGGGCCGGTCGGGCGCTGCGACCCCGAGAAATGCCTCGAAAAGCTCGCGCACGGTGCGTTGCGGCAAATCGCGGGTGATGAAGACCAGTCGGGTGCGATGGTCGTCATCGGGCCAGCGTTCGAGCCGCGCGGTGGGGTGGAATATGTGCTGCACGCCATGCACCACAACCGGCGTATCCGGCATTTCCGCAAGTTTCACGATGCCTTTGACGCGCAAAAGCTTTTCGCCGTGCGTGGCGCGCAATAGCTCGAGAAACATCTCTAAAGTTCCCGACGGGATCGCATCGTCGGCTGTGAGAACAAAAGAGCTGATGTGCTCGTCATGCCGATTAACGTCGTGATGATGGTGGTGATGGTCGTGGCCATAGGCCTCGGCGGCAAGCCATTTCTTGACGTCAGGGATTTTCCGGTCGGGGTCATAAAGCCCGCTTCCGAGCAGCTTTTCAGCGATCGCCTCGCCCTTGGCGGCGTCAAGGATCGGTGCCGCAGGATTGAGCGCGCGAAGCCGGGCAACAATTCGTTGCCGCTGTGTGTCATCCACAATGTCGGTTTTGGTCAGCACGATCCGGTCGCCAACGGCGGCCTGCTTCACCGCCTCGAGATGCGCGTCGAGCGTCGCCTCACCGGCGGCGGCATCCGCGACGGTTATGACACCGTCCAGACGATAACGTAGGACAAGATAGGGGTGCGACATTGCGGTATGCAGCACCGGCGCCGGATCGGCGAGGCCCGTGGTTTCGAGCAGCAGCCGTTTGAACGTGCAGCGCCGGTTGTCGAGGTCGCGTAGCAGCGTCTCCAGCGCGTCGACGAGGTCGCCGCGCATCGTGCAGCACAGGCAGCCCGATTGCAAAAGCACCATGTTGTCGCTGACGTATTCCACCAGCAGGTGGTCGAGTCCGACCTCGCCGAATTCGTTGATGACGACTGCGGTCTCCCCGAGCGCCGGATCTTTCAGCAGCCGGTTGAGCAATGTGGTTTTGCCGGCGCCCAGGAAACCGGTGAGGACAGTGAACGGAATAGGTGTGGGCGGAGTCTTTCGCTCAGCGCGCGGCGCGGGCTCGCTCATTGCGTCGACGAGGTGACTTTCGGTTTGGACTGCTTTGCCGGCTTCGCCGTCTTGGCGGGCTTCGCGTTGTCCGTCTTTTTGGGCTTTTCGGTCGCCGCGCCCTTGGTGGGCTTCTCAGCGCCCTCGGTCTTGGCGGCGGTCTTCTTTTTATTCTTGGGTGCAGCGCTGGCCGTCTGCGCGATGGGATCCGGGTGATCAGCCGGACCCGTGAACACCACCACAGGCGGCGTGGTTTCGACCGGCGGGCCGAGCACAAATTTGCCGTTGGCCGGCTTCAGGCTGGAAAGCATGAAGGCCTGCCCGTTTTCGGATCCTCCATTCGCGGTAGTCGTCGACTCTTCCGGCTCCTCCTCGTTCTCCTCGGAAGGCGGTTTGCGGCGATGTCCACCACACATTTCCTCGCGCAGGTTGGGGGGTTGCGCATCGATCGGCGCCAACGCGTCAACCGTGCCGAGCGAGGGCGTCAGCCAGGACAGACCTCCGCTGTTAAAGCCGCGCTCGAGGAGCTGCGCCGCCTTTTGCGCGCGCACGGCGCCGGACCAGGATCCGAGAATCACCGCGATCAGCCGGCGGCCATTGCGGGTGGCGGAGGCGACGACGTTGTAGCCCGACGCGCAGATGAATCCGGTCTTCATGCCGTCGGCGCCCGGATAGCGATCGATGAGCGAATTGTAGTTCCGCATCACGCGGTTGCCGTAGCGGATCGACGAAATGTGCCAGTAGCTGTCGTACTCGGGAAATTCGCGGATCAACGCGCGCGCCAGAATGCCAAGGTCGCGGGCCGAGGAGATGTGGTTTTCTGCGGGCAAGCCGTTCGGATTGACGAAATTGCTTTGCGACATGCCGAGCCGACGTGCGTTGGCATTCATGAGATCGGCAAAGCCTGCGATTGAACCGCCGGCGCCTTCCGCAATCGCCACCGCAATGTCGTTTGCGGATTTCACCATCAGCATCTTCAGCGCGTTGTCGACGGTGACAGTGGCGCCGACCTTGAAGCCCATCTTCGTCGGCTGTTGTGCGGCGGCATTGCGCGATATCGGGAGCAGGGTATTGAGCGATAGGCGACCCTCCTTCACCGCGCGCAGCGTGGTGTAGGCGGTCATCAGTTTGGTGACCGAAGCGGGATACCACGGATAGGTGGCGTTCTCGGCGTGAAGTACCTTGCCCGTCGACGCCTCGATCAAAAGTTGCGCTTCTGCGCGGGCGCGGTCAACCGCGGCAAGCGCAAACACACTCACGGCGAGGCCGAGGGTCACGACGCGACGGCGGTGGCTTGTGCGGGCAGTCATCGTTCGCGGTTCAGGGTCCTAAGGCCTCAGAAACGGGAAAGTTCCATAGACAGCCGTGCTAGGCTATCTAAGCTTCGAATGCTAGGCACGTGAACCACAGCTGAATATATAGTGAGAACCAGCAGAGCCCGATGAAAACGACTAAAGTTCGGCAAAGGAGGCGTTAATGACGGCCTGTATCGTCGGTTGGGCACACAGTCCATTCGGCAAGCTTGCCGGTGAAACGCTCGAAAGTCTGATCGTGAAAGTTGCGGGTGAGGCGCTGGCTGACGCCGGGATCGCCGCAAAAGACGTCGACGAAATTGTGCTCGGGCATTTCAACGCCGGGTTTTCCGCCCAGGATTTTACCGCCTCTCTGGTCCTGCAGGCCTCTAACGACCTGCGCTTCAAGCGCGCAACGCGCGTGGAAAACGCGTGCGCCACGGGTTCCGCTGCTGTGCATCAAGGAATTAAGACGATCGAGGCACGCGCCGCACGCATCGTACTTGTCGTCGGCGCCGAGCAAATGACGACAACGCCTGCGCCGGAGATCGGACGCAACCTGCTGAAGGCGTCGTACGTGCGCGAGGAGGCCGACATCGATGGAGGCTTCGCCGGGATTTTCGGCAAAATCGCGGGTCTCTATTTTCAGAAATGGGGTGACCAGTCCGACGCGCTGGCGATGATCGCCGCCAAGAACCACAAGAACGGCGTCGGCAATCCCTACGCGCAGATGCGTAAGGATCTGGGCTATGACTTCTGCCGCACCGAAAGCGAGAAGAATCCATTCGTGGCCGGCCCGTTGAAGCGCACCGACTGCTCGCTGGTTTCGGATGGTGCGGCGGCCGTCGTGCTTGCCGATGTGGAGACCGCGCTCAAGCTCAAGAAGGCAGTCGCGTTCCGTGCCGCCGAGCACGTGCAGGATTTTCTGCCAATGTCGAAGCGCGACATTCTGAAGTTCGAAGGTTGTTCGCAGGCCTGGCAGCGCGCGCTTGCGCAGTCCGGACTTCAACTAAACGATTTGTCGTTCGTCGAGACCCATGACTGTTTCACTGTCGCTGAGCTGA
>JBEVFG010000145.1:0-28716 GCA_040512415.1 Pseudolabrys sp.
TGTCGCCAACAACCTTTCAACGGCCGCCGCGATCTCCAGTGGCTCAGCCATGCGGCCCAGCCCTTGCTCGTACGCTTCTGCCATCTCGCCTTCATTCGGACCAACGAGCGCGATGCCGTCGGCACTCAATTGCGCCAGATTGCGTTGTGTCGCCGCGTTTGCCCACATGCGCGGGTTCATTGCTGGTGCCAGAAGTATTTTTGCCGATGTTGCCAGCAGCACGGCGGTGGCGAGATCGTCGGCGTGACCGCCGGCAAGCTTCGCCATCAGGTCGGCGGTTGCGGGCGCGACAACGATCAAATCGGTTTCGCGCGCCAAGCGAATATGTCCAACGTCGAATTCGCTGGCTGGATCGAAGAGATTGGTGAACACCCGTTCGCCGACGAGTGCGCTTGCTGAGAGCGGCGTCACGAAATGCTCGGCGGCTTTTGTCATGATGCCGCGCACGGCGATCCTGCGCTCCATCAGCCGGCGGATGAGGTCGAGCGACTTGTAGGCTGCGATGCCTCCGCCGATGATGAGCAGCACCCTTTTGGCGCCGTCCGGCGGCGGCGGGCGAGCGGTTCGCGTACTTGATGTCGGTGCTGCCACAGGGCCGACCGGGGTCCGCGTTTCGTCATCGGTCTGCTCGGCTGCCTCGCGCAGAATCGTTCGCACCTCGTCTTCGACAGAGCGACCGCTTTTCGCGGCGCGCAGGCGCAGCCGCTTTTTGAGCTTCTCGTCGAGTTGGCGGACCGTCAGCGACGCCATAAAACCCTCTAAATATAAACAGCTTAGCTAAGGATTGATTGCAATGAAATCATTGCAATCAATCGACGGTTGCCTTTGACCACCTTGACGCCAAACCATTGCTCCTGTATTTAACCGATCAGTTAGATAACTATCCGGTTAGATAAGAAATGCCAACCGATCGCCTGAGTGCCACCTTTTCCGCGCTCGCGGACCCGACGCGTCGCGCAATTCTCGCGCGCCTCGCGCTGGGCGAGACCACGGTCAGCGAGCTTGCAAAACCGTTCAAGATGAGTGGGCCTGCCGTATCCAAGCACCTGAAGGTATTGGAGCACGCTGGCCTGATAGCGCGCGGCCGCTCGGCGCAATGGCGCCCCTGCCGGCTCGAACCTGCCGCATTGAAGGGCGTTGACGATTGGCTCGAAAGCTATCGCCGCCTGTGGGAGGAGCGCCTCGATCGTCTCGAGAACTATCTCAGAACCCTGCAGGCGGAGGAAAAGAAAAATGGGCGCAAAAAATAGCATTGATCTGGATTCGGATCCGCGCTCGATCATTGGCAGCCGGCTGCTCAATGCGCCGCGCGAGCTGGTGTTCTCGGCCTTCACCGATCCTAACCACTTGGCGCAATGGTGGGGCCCCAACGGGTTCACGACGACGACGCACAACTTCGAGTTCCGGCCAAACGGCGTATGGCGCTTCGTGATGCATGGTCCGGACGGACGCGATTACCAGAACGGCATCACGTACGAGAAAATCATACGGCCCGAACGTATCGTCTACCGCCATGATGGTGGAGAAGATGTTGAGCCCGTGCAATTCACGCAGGCCTTGACGTTCGAGGATCTCGGACGCGACCGCACGCGGCTTACTTGGCACGGACGATTCCCGTCAGCGGAAGAACGTGCTCGAGTAATCAAGAATTACGGAGCCGACAAAGGCCTGTCAGAGACTATGGCGCGGCTCGTGGACTACGTAGCGACCATGGCAACCGAGAAGACCGCATAAATGTCCGTGCGATCAAGACAGCGCGCGCAAGGCTTCGCGCAGATCGCCTGCGCTGCCGATCAGCCGTTCAATCAGGCCATGCGTGTCTTTCCAGATCGGATAAGCCTTCGTCAGCAGCGTGCGACCGGCCGGCGTCAAAGCAAGACGCCGGCTGCGGCGGTCTTCCTTATCGACCGAAATCTTCAGGAGCCGGCGCCGTTCGAGAGGCTTGAGATTGGCTGTGAGCGTCGTTCGGTCCATGGCGAGAAGGGACGCGACGCTGCCGAGCGTCGGCGGTTCGGGCCGGTTGAGCGACATCAGCAGGGAAAACTGACCGTTGGTGAGATCGAGCGGCCGCAGCACATCGTCGAAGCGGCGCGCCAATGCGCGCGCCGCCCGGTGAACATGCAGGCACAGGCCAATGTCGCGCACCAGGTGTGTGGCGGCGAGCGGCGGCTCATTATTTTTTGCGCTGGAGTTTGACACAAGGTCATTATGTTGATATCAACGTATTTGTCAATGTCCGGCAGGACTTCAATACCGTTGTCCCCCGGTTTCGGAAAAGGCCGCAAAATCGGCCACAAATGAGGAGAATCGAGTCATGCAAGTTCAGCCCTACCTGTTCTTTGACGGCCGCGCCGAAGAGGCGATCGAATTCTACAAGAAGGCTGTTAACGCCGAAGTTGGCATGCTGATGCGCTGGAAGGACAGTCCCGAAAAGTCGATGTGCACGCCGAACAACGAGAGCAAGGTGATGCATGCTTCTCTCAAGATCGGGAATACGCAGGTCATGGCGTCCGATGGAGAAAATAAAGGCCATCCGGATTTCAAAGGTTTCGCACTTTCGCTCGATGCCAAGGACGAAGCCGACGCCGATCGTCTGTTCAACGCTCTGTCATCGGGTGGAAAAGTCACGTTGCCGTTGACCAAGACGTTCTTCTCACCGCGTTTCGGGATGCTCGCGGACAAATTCGGCGTGAACTGGATGATTATCGTCGAGTCGAAGTGAGTCCGTTAGAAGGGGACGACGTAATGGTCGAAGATTTCGTGATATCGCGCACGTTCAATGCGCCGCGCGACCTGGTCTGGAAGTGCTTCACCGATCCCGAGCGTATGAAGGAGTGGTGGGGTCCAAAAGGCTTCAAAGTAATTGCGTCCAAAATGGATCTGCGGCCTGGCGGCAGCTATCACTACGGCCTGCAATCTCCCAACGGGCAACCCATGTGGGGCAAGCTCGCCTATCGCGAAATCGTCCCGCCGGAAAAGTTGGTGCTTATCAACTCGTTTTCGGACGAGAAGGGCGGCACGACACGCCACCCAGGACACGAGAGCTGGCCCTTGCAGATGCTTTCGACATTCACCTTCGAGAACCTGCCTGGCGGCAAGACGAAGTTCACCGTCCGATGGGCCCCCTACAACGCGACGGAGGCGGAGGTGAAGACCTTCGACTCAAACCGCAACAGCATGACGCAAGGCTGGAGCGGCACTTTCGAGCAGCTCGAAGCGTATCTGGCGAAAGCCACGTAGCGCGCGCAGGGACAGAGGAGAAGATCAATGACCTATGTCGATGGTTTTGTTCTTCCAGTGAAGAAGAGGCAACTGGCGACATACCGCAGCATGGCCAAGCAGGCCGGCAAGATCTGGCGCCGGTACGGCGCCCTGGAATTCCGCGAATGTGTTGCCGACGACGTTCCACACGGAAAGCGCACGTCATTTCCGCGCAGCGTCAAGCTCAAACGCGGTGAGATCGTCGTGTTCTCTTACATAGTCTACCGATCACGCGCCGACCGCGATCGCGTCATGACGAAAGTCATGAAAGACAAGCGCATCGACGCGATGATGAAATCCAAAAAAATCCCGTTCGACGGCAAGCGCATGATCGTGGGCGGCTTCAAGACCATGGTCAGCGCATAACCAGTAGGCGTACGAAAGGAAGAACGATGAAGCTCTCCGGCAATATCACACCGTGTCTGTGGTTCGACACGCAGGCTGAGGAAGCGGCAAATTTCTACTGCTCGGTTTTCGAGAACGCGAAGGTCGGCAAGATCAGCCGTTACCCCAAGGCCGGGCAGGAGGTCCGCCGCAAGCCACCCGGATCGGTCATGGTCGTGGAATTCGAGATCAACGGACAGACATTCACGGCGCTGAACGGCGGTCCGAACTACAAATTCAACGAAGCGGTCTCTTTCCAGGTGCGGTGTGAGACCCAGGCTGAAGTCGACTATTACTGGAGCAAGCTCACCCAAGAGGGTGAAGAAGGTCCTTGCGGCTGGCTCAAGGACAAATTTGGCCTCTCCTGGCAGATCGTCCCGGCGGCGATACCGAAGGTGATGACGGATCCCGACCCGGCCAAGTCCGAGCGCGTCATGAACGCGTTCCTGAAGATGAAGAAGCTCGAAATCGCCGCCATCGAGCGCGCCTACGCGGGGTAACTAAAATGACAGCAGTTGCAAAAACGGCATCGTTCGGACAGGGAAGTGTCACGCTGACCCGCATCTTCGATGCACCGCGATCCCTGGTGTGGAAAGCCTGGACCGACCCGAAAATGACGGCGCAGTGGTTCGGTCCGCGTTGTTTCACAAACCCGGTTTGCGAGCTCGATGTGCGCGTGGGCGGCAGTCTTCGCGTCGTGATGCGTGGGCCGGATGGCAACGAGTATCCAATGAAAGGCGAGTTTCGCGAGGTTATTCCACCGGAGCGGCTAGTGTTCACGAATATCGCCACTGACCAAGACGGCAAGCATCTGCTCGAAGGCGAAACCACCGTCATTCTCAGCGAGAGCAACGGGAAAACGACGCTGACACTGCAGACTCACGCTATCGGTCTTGTTCCGATCGCTTCGCAAATGCTCGCCGGAATGGAAGCGGGATGGAATCAGAGCATCGACAAGCTGGCGGAACTGTTCCTCAGATCAGTCGCCAGATAATGAAGGCCAGCAGGATCGCGATTACCCACAGTGCGAGCGCGGTCCAACGGTTACGGCGTGCTTCCGCAGCACCGATCGCCGACACGGTCTCAGGTGAAAGCACCAGGCCGTCACGCGTGATGTCGTCGAACTGATCCACCAAGGTCCCGGCGCGGGTCAATAAACCCGGGACTTCCCCGAAAAATCGGCCGATTTCGCCGGCGCCTTCGACCGCGTCTTCCAGCCGCCCGACCGGGCCGAGATTGCGCGCGATCCATTCGCGCACCACCGGCTCGGCGGTGCTCCACATGTCGAGCTTTGGATCGAGCGAACGAGCGACGCCTTCAACGACGACCATGGTCTTTTGCAATAACAACAGTTCCGGCCGCGTGCGCATATCGAATAGGCCGGTCACTTCGAACAGCAGCATCAGGAGCTTGGCCATTGAGATATCTTCGGCCGTGCGGTTGTGGATCGGCTCACCGATGGCGCGAATGGCTTGCGCAAAACTCTCGACAGAATGATGCCTTGGCACATATCCAGCATCAAAATGCACTTGGGCCGTACGATGGTAGTCGCGCGTGATGAAGCCGAGCAGGATTTCGGCAAGGAAACGGCGTTCCTTCGGCCCCAGCCGTCCCATGATACCGAAATCAACGGCGACTAGTCTTCCGTCATCGTCCACGAACAAATTGCCTGGATGCATGTCGGCATGAAAGAAGCCGTCGCGCAACGCGTGGCGAAGAAAGCTCTGGATCACTTTGTGCCCAAGCTCCGGCAGATCGAAGCCCTTGGTTTCGAGCGCGCGGTGGTCGCTGAGGCGAATCCCGTCGATCCATTCCAGGGTAAGGACTTCACGCGCCGTGCGGTCCCAATCAATGGCTGGGACGCGAAAGTCGGCATCTTCACGCGTGTTCGCCGCTATTTCGGACGCCGCCGCCGCCTCCAGTCGAAAATCCATTTCGATAGCGACCGAGCGAGCCAAAGTAGACACCACCTCGATCAAGCGCAGGCGGCGCGCCTCCGCCGACAACGCCTCAGCGTTGCGCGCCGCAAAGAAAAAGGCATCGAGATCCGACTTGAAGCGCCTCTCGATGCCGGGACGAAGGACTTTGACCGCAACCGCCTTGTGACCGCCGTTCGCCTCAATTTCTGCGCGGTGAACTTGTGCGATCGATGCGGCGGCGACCGCAGGTCCGAAGCTTTCGTAAAGTGCAGATAGCGGCTTATCGAACGCCGCAGCGACCGCCGCTTCGGCTTCGCCTTGCGGAAACGGCGCCATCTTGTCCTGGAGACTTTCGAGGTCGCGAGCGATTGCCGTGCCGACGACATCCGGCCGCGTGGCGAGAAACTGACCGAGCTTGACATAGGTCGGCCCGAGCCTGGTCAACGCAGCGGCGAGGCGATTTTCACCGCTTTTCGCAGACGGTCGCTCGATCAGGCGGGCAAGCGCGACGGCGGCCTTGGCAGGCAGTGGCAGAGGTCGCGTATCGACCAGGGCAAAGACACCCTCGCGCGCGAATACGAAACCGGCGCGCGCCAGACGCAGCAGGTGATAGAGCGCAGCAATCACAATCGCCAGCCTGAGTGCAGCGCCACGACGCCACCGGTCATCGGCCTAAACGATACACGACGGAAGCCTGCGGCTTCGATCATCCGCGCAAATACCTTCGGCTTGGGAAATTTGCGGATCGATTCGACGAGATATTGATAGGCGTCGCGATCTCCGGTCACAACCTCGCCCACACGCGGGATCACCTGGAAGGAATAGAGTTCATATAAGGCATCGATCCCGGGCACGTCGACCGAGGAAAATTCGAGACACAGAAACCGCCCGCCGATCTTCAGCACGCGATGGGCCTCGTCAAGCGCCCGTTCAATGCGGGGAACATTGCGGATGCCGAAAGCGATTGTGACGCAATCGAAAGTGCGATCGGGATAGGCCAGCTCTTCGGCATTGCCTTGCTCAAACGTGACGACGCCGTCGAGTCCACGCGCTGCGGCGCGTTCGCGCCCCACCTTGAGCATATCGGCGTTGATGTCGCAAACGGCTGCGCGAACGCCGTGGCCGCCCGCATCGACGATGCGAAAGGCAACATCACCGGTGCCACCGGCAAGATCGAGCACATGGAAATTCCGCTCGCTTTTGGGCGGATTGACCGCCGTCACTAGGGCGTCTTTCCACGCGCGGTGCAGGCCGCCAGACATCAGGTCATTCATCAAGTCGTACCGGCGGGCGACCGAATGAAAGACGTCGTCGACGCGCTCCTGCTTGTCCTCGAGGGGCACGCTTTGATAGCCGAAATGAGTCTGTTCGCCGCCCGTGGCCATAGCCGATAGTCCTTTGCGGGCAAGACCATAGCGCGCGCTCTCCGGGGGCGCTATGTGTCAGCACGGGAGCGGTTAATCATGCCCGAATTACCAGAGGTCGAGACGGTTCGGCGCGGATTGGCGCCCGCCATGGAAGGCAATCGCTTCGACAAAGTCGAGGTGCGGCGCGGCGACCTCCGCTGGCCGCTGCCAAGGGGCTTTGCGCAAAAGTTGCACGGCAAGCTCGTAGAGGGGTTGGGACGCCGCGCAAAATACCTGCTCGCCGATCTTTCGTCCGGTGACGTGCTGCTGATGCATCTCGGCATGTCCGGATCGTTCCGTATTGGCAAGAACAGCACGCCTGGAACGTATTATCACGAGCGCTCCAAAAGCACCGCGCACGATCACATCGTCTTTCATATGTCGAACGGTACGACGGTGACGTTCAACGATCCGCGGCGTTTCGGCTCGATGAAGCTTGTGCCGCGTGCCAGGCTTGAGCAGGAGCCGCTGCTGCGCGCGCTCGGGCCGGAGCCGTTGGGAAATGAATTCGATGCGGCGATGCTGGCGAAAGCGTGCGCCGGCAAGAAGACGTCGCTGAAGGCGGCGCTCAGCGATCAGCGTGTTGTGGCAGGACTTGGCAATATCTATGTCTGCGAAGCCTTGTTCCGCGCGCGTCTTTCGCCCAAGCGTCAGGCCTCGACAATCGCCGCCCGGAACGGCAGACCGAACGAGCGGGCCGAAAGGCTGGTCGAAGCCATCAAGGCCGTGCTGATGGATGCGATCGAGGCCGGTGGATCCTCGCTGCGCGATCATCGGCGCGCCGATGGCTCCCTCGGAGATTTCCAGCACAATTTCAGGGTTTATGACCGCGAGGGCAAGCCTTGCCCTCACTGCAAGGGGAAGATCAAACGTATTGTGCAGGTCGGTCGCTCGACCTTCTATTGCCCGAGTTGCCAGAAATAGCCCCTTCGGCTGTCATGTCCCGGATTGCCGGGCTGAGGCCGGCAATGACAGAGTGTGAACGCCGAAGCACCGGGGATAGCCATGCGAACATTCGCAGTCACTTCTATTCTCTTCGCCGCCATGATGACCGTTGCGTCGGCCGCGGACTATCCGGACCATCCAATCCGGTTGATCGTGCCGCAGGCACCTGGGAGCGCCACTGATAACGCGGCCCGGCTTCTTGGAGCAGCGCTGAGCCAGGAGTTGGGACAACAGATCATCGTCGATAACCGTCCGGGCGGCGCGCTGACGATCGGGCTTGATCTGGTCGCCAAGTCTCCGCCGGACGGTTACACCATCGGGATGGGACCGATTGGGGCGCTTGCAATCACGCGCCACATGGTTTCGAAGTTGCCTTACGACATCGAGCGTGACTTTCAGCCCATTGCCCTCGTCACGCGCGGACAAATGTTGCTCGCGGTCTCGCCGAAGCTACCTGTGAGTTCGGCCAAGGAGTTGATCGATTACGCCAGGCAGAACCCCGGGAAGCTTACCAATGCTTCATCCAGTAATGGCTCGCCGGGCCATGTCGGTGCCGAACTTTTCAAGTATATGACCGGAACGAAAATCGTTCATGTGCCCTACCGCGGCGGCTCGCTGGCGATCAACGATCTCATTGCGGGGCACGTCGACTTGATGTTTGAAAGTCTGCAATCCATCGCGCCATTTGGTCGTGACGGCAAGGTTCGTGCACTGGCGGTTACAGGCGACCATCGCTCCCCTTCGTTTCCAGATTTGCCGACCGTCGCGGAAGCGGGCGTGCCTGGCTATGTCGCCGCCACCTGGACCGGCGTCATCGCGCCGGCCGGCGTGCCGCGCCCGATCGTCGACAAACTGAACGCAGCGATCAACAAAGCGCTCAAGTCGGAGGCTTTCCTCGATAAATTCTCCAAGTTCGGCGATGAACCGGGTGGCGGCACTCCCGAGGAATTCGCAGCGACAATCAAGGCCGATTCCGCCAAATGGGCGGATGTGGTGAAACGATCGGGCGCCAAGGTCGACTGAATCGGGATCAGCCATGACCTACGAGAACATCGTCGTTGAAACAAAGGGCCGTGTCGGAATCATCCGCCTCAGCCGCCCGCAGGCCCTCAATGCGCTCAACAAGGCGCTCATTGCCGAGTTGACGCAGGCGATCGAGGCCTTCGATAGTGACGACAAGATCGGCTGCATGCTCATCGCGGGTAGCGACAAAGCCTTCGCTGCCGGGGCCGATATAAAGGAAATGGCGGATAAGCCCTTCGTCGAGGCCTATCTCGGCGATTTCGTCTCGAACTGGAATGCCGCGGCAAAGGCGCGCAAGCCGATTGTCGCGGCGGTGGCGGGCTTTGCGCTTGGTGGCGGCTGCGAGCTCGCCATGCAGTGCGACGTCGTAATCGCCGCCGATACCGCCAGGTTCGGCCAACCGGAAATCAAGCTTGGAGTCATTCCCGGCATCGGCGGCACGCAGCGCCTGACCCATGCGGTTGGCAAAGCAAAAGCCATGGACCTAATCCTGACCGGACGCATGATGGATGCGGCTGAGGCGGAGAAATCGGGGCTGGTGGCGCGCGTCGTGCCGGCAGCAACCCTGATGGAGGAAGCGATGAAAGTTGCCGACACCATCGCGAACATGTCGCTGCCGTCGGTGCTGGCGGGCAAGGAAGCAGTCAATCGGGCCTTCGAGAGCGGCCTTTCGGAAGGCATGGCTTTCGAGCGCCGTATTTTCCACTCGCTGTTTGCGACGGAAGATCAGAAAGAAGGCATGAAAGCCTTCGTCGAAAAACGCGCGCCGAAGTGGAAAAACAAATAATTATTTGCGAACGCAAATTATTCGTACGACCGCCGACTTGGCGTCGCCGCCGGTCGAGACGGACGGCACGTTGTGCCCACTGAGAAACGTGCGGATCGTTTCCGCCGTGATCAACCGCACTGGCGGCGCGGCCGGTTCGGTGCTGGCGAGCACAAAATTTCGCATCTCCATCATCCCGAGGACCTGACCCTGCGCGTCGAGGGCAGCCGCACCTGAAAAACCAGCCATCGGCACCGGCTGTCGCAACTCGATGGCGTTGTTCTCTGCAAGACGCGCCTTGATTTCGGTAAGCCTTTTGGCGCCGTTCTGCTCTTTCGGATCGGGGATGCCGACCAGCGTCAGATCGCCTTTCCGGGCAGTATCCGCCGCAAGCGCAAGCGGGGACAGCTTGCGCGGGCCATAGACGCGCAAAAGCGCCAGACCATGGTTCCGATCCTCGGCCACGCGATCGGCATCGCCGAGACCGTCCGCGACAATAACCTGACATCCCGCCGCGAGCTTGCGGTCGGTAACAATGTGGCCGCGCGCGCTCACGACCAGGCCAGTCCCGTATTCGACCGATTTTGTCGGAGCCGCGAACGGCAGAGTGCGCTCGGGAAACGGCGAGAATGCGCTCACCATTGCTGCCGTCACCGGCGCAACAATCGTCTCCATCATCTGATCAAAAAGCACGGTAACGCCGCGAATCTCGCCATCGCGGGTATAGGCGCGCACGGAAAATTTCTTCAGGCCTTGCATCCCGGTGATGACAAAACTGTCATCGCGCAGCGCGCTCTGTTCGATCTTGCGCGTCGAAGGTTCCTTCTTTTGCTGCTCGAACAAGGCGGCGAGTTTGAGCTCGGCACTCTTGATGCGGAACGTTTCGACCTGCACTTCTCCGTGCTTCGCCGACCAGCGCGTTCCGCGCGGCGTATCGCGCGCCTGCGGCACTAATTTCATCGGCAGGCCGATGCGAACGCCGGTCGCCGGATCGACGACGACAGTCCATCCAAATTCGTCTTCGTGCGACTGGGCGGCGGCAAGCAAATTCGTGCGCTCGACTGGTGACAGAACTCCGGTGATCCTGGACCGTGCACGCTTCTGGTAATTCTTGATTGCAGAGATGAGCGGATCATCTCCGTTGATCGAGCCGGTGTAGTCGCCAGACCACAGCAGCGCGGACTGAATCTTCAGGCGCTCGCTCGCGGAAAGTTCCGGATCGACAGATGATTCAAGTTTGATGGTTTCGGACGTAATGGCGGCCGTTTTGGGTGCGACCGTCGCCGGCGCGGAAATTTTAGGCGCAACCGGTTTCGTAGCCTTGGCCGCGTGTGCGGATTTCGCTTTCACGTCCGGTTGCGCCGGTGCCGGCTGAATCCCTGGCGACTCTTGCGCCGCCGCAACTGCGACGCCGAGCAAAAGCGCAAAGATGGCCGTCGCCGCAAATACGTGCATTGTAAACGCCGTCCCCACGGGGTTTTTGCCACCTTAGCCGATGGAGACCGGTACGCAAGACGGCCTGGGGACTGCACTCAGTTGCGCGAAACGGCAAGAGGGCTGGCCCAAAGCTTTGGGCCACCCTATACGATTAACCACAATGCTCGATGCCAGCGAACTCGAACGGTACGCCCGTCACATCGTGCTGCGCGAAGTGGGCGGACCTGGTCAAGCCAAGCTCAAGGCCGCGCGAGTTCTCGTCGTCGGCGCCGGCGGTCTTGGCGCGCCGGTCCTGCTTTATCTTGCCGCGGCCGGCGTGGGCACGCTCGGCGTCGTCGACGATGACACTGTGTCGCTCTCGAATCTGCAGCGGCAGGTGATCTTCGGAACGAAAGATGTCGGCAAACCGAAAGTTGAACGCGCCGCCAGTGCGGTGGCTGGTCTCAACCCGCACGTTAGCGTCAAGCCGCATAGCTTACGGCTCGAGGCGGCGAATGCGCTCGATATGATCAAAGACTACGACGTCATCGCCGATGGCTCCGATAATTTCGCGACGCGTTATCTCGTCTCCGACGCCTGCTACTTTGCGAAGAAGCCACTCGTCACTGCCGCCGTCGGAACATTCGATGGGTCGCTTACATCCATACGGGCACACGAGAAGTCCGCGACCGGCACGCCAAATCCCACTTATCGTTGTTTGTTTCCCGAGCCTCCGCCACCCGGCACCGTGCCCGCCTGCGCCGAGGCTGGAATCCTCGGTGCGCTGCCGGGCGTGCTCGGCTCGCTGATGGCTCTAGAGGTAATCCGCGAAATCGTCGGCTTTGGCGAGGGTCTGGTTGGACGCCTTCTTATGGTCGATGCTCGCTCGATGCGTTTCGAGACGCTGAGTTACGCGTGGGATCCAAACAATCCGCTCAACGGCAGCAAGTCGACAATCAAAGACCTGTCACAGCATCGAGGGTAGGACACGATCGGGCGGCCTGTGGCCGTCCATGAAGGTCCTGATGTTGATGATGACCTTCTCGCCCATGTCGATGCGGCCTTCGATCGTCGCCGATCCAGTATGCGGCAGGAGCACGACCTTTCCATTGCGCGCCAGCTTGACCAATTTCGGATTGACTGCGGGCTCATGCTCGAACACGTCGAGCCCCGCACCGGCAATGTCGCCAGTCTCGATCAGCCGCGCGAGCGCGTTTTCGTCGATCACCTCACCGCGCGACGTGTTCACGATGTAGGTCTCCGGCCGCAGCATCTTGAGCCGGCGCGCCGAAAGTAGGTGGTAAGTCGCCGGCGTATGCGGGCAATTGACCGACACGATATCCATGCGCGCCAGCATCTGGTCGAGGCTTTCCCAATAGGTCGCGTCCAGTTCCTGCTCGATCTTGGGCGGTACCCGTCGCCGGTTGTGATAGTGGATTTGCAATCCGAACGCGCGCGCGCGCCGGGCGACGGCCTGACCAATCCGCCCCATACCGATGATGCCGAGACGCTTGCCCCAGATGCGGTGCCCAAGCATCCAGGTCGGCGACCAACCGGTCCAGTCTTTGTCGGCCGTCAGGACGTGAGAGCCTTCCACCAGCCGGCGAGGAACCGCGAGGATCAGTGCCATCGTCATATCCGCGGTGTCCTCGGTGAGGACACCGGGTGTGTTGGTGACTGTTATTCCACGTTGAATGGCCGTCGCGACGTCGATGTTATCGACGCCGTTGCCGAAATTGGCGATAAGCTTGAGCTGCTCCCCCGACTTGCTGAGCACCGAGGCATCGATCCGGTCAGTGACCGTTGGTACCAGGACATCCGCGGTCTTCACCGCTTCAGCGAGCTGACTTTGGGTCATCGGTTTGTCGTCGGGATTGAGGCGGGTGTCAAAAAGTTCCCGCATCCGCAGCTCGACAGAATCGGGCAGCTTGCGCGTCACGATAACCAGCGGCTTTTTCGTCTTCGCCATCGACCCTCAACTACAGAAATTAGGGGCGGTACCGCCGTGAAAGCGCCGATTTAGCCCTCTTTAACCGTGGTCGCCGACACTGCGTGCCAGGCGAAATCCGTGCTTTTTCCTACCAGATGGCCCTAACAAGACAAAGCTTCCGGACCACGCTGGGTGCCTGCGCATTGGCAGCCAGCATCGTGGCATTGCAGCCCCGCCTTGCCCAGTCGGCGGGCGAGGTCGCCACCGGGTCGGTCAGCGGCCTTCCAATCCCGCGTTTCGTCAGCCTCAAATCCGACCGAGTCAATGTTCGCTCTGGTCCGAACAAGGACCAAGAGGTGCGGTGGGTCTATACCCATGCGGGCATGCCGGTCGAAATTACGGCCGAATTTGAAAACTGGCGGCGTATCCGAGATTGGGAAGGCGCTGAAGGCTGGGTCTATCATTCATTGTTGTCCGGTAAGCGCACGGCAATGGTGCTCCCTAAGGCCAAGAATGAACTCGTGCCACTGTTCGAGAGCGCGGATATCGACTCGGCCGTCGCCGCCAGACTGCAATCCGGCGTGCTCGGAGCGCTCAAGTCCTGCAATGGCAACTGGTGCCAATTCAGCGGGAAGGGCTTTGAAGGTTACATCCGGCAAGAACGCTTGTGGGGTGCCTATCCGAACGAGAAAGTGGACTAATTCGCGCCCGGTAGCCCTACAACGAAAAGGCCGGGACAGGCCCAGCCATTCAAACAAAATTCGCGATTGCCGAGTGCCCTTCTTTTTCAGCCTTTCCGGCGCAGGCGCACGACCACATCAACGCGGGCGATCTCGTAGCCCTCGGGCGGGGTCGGCGCCTTGCCGATAATCACCTCAGCGTCTGGAATGTCGAGCACCTCGTCTTCGCCCTCGACGAAGAAATGATGGTGCGCCGTCGCATTGGTATCGAAATAGGCTTTCGATCCATCGACCGCGACCTGACGGAGAAGGCCGACTTCCGTGAACTGATGCAGCGTGTTGTAAATTGTTGCGAGCGATACCGGGACTTTTGCGCGCGTTGCCTCTTCGTAGAGCATTTCGGCCGTTAGGTGGCGATCACCTTTGCCAAAGAGAATCCAGCCCAATGCCATGCGCTGACGGGTCGGACGTAACCCGACCTCACGCAGCATGGCCTTCACGTCATGCCATGGGCAGCCGGTGAGGGCCGATCGATCCGGCGAATGGCCCGCGTCGGTCACCACCTTCGGAATTACAGAGGTACGCGTTGGCGTCATTATTCTTCACACCTGAACGGCCGGTCCGACACACGGGCCAGCTAAAAACCTTCGTATTTATATACGAAAACGCCCTTTCAGATGCAACTACCTCGCAACTGACGGAAAGACCATATTGCCACGGGTTTCACGAGCGAATCCGCAATAGTTACCGGTCTCTCGCCATCTTTGCCCGCTAAGTTTGGTATGTTACCAACTCGGGCATGGGAATTCAGCCAAGCCCCAAACAAGGGGATGCGATCACGATGGAACCGCGGCGGCACAGCTTCGAATACGAAGATCTGCTGGCGTGCGGCCGCGGCGAACTTTTTGGCGCCGGCAACGCGCAGCTGCCGTTGCCGCCGATGCTGATGTTCGATCGCATCGCGGAAATCAAGGAAGAGGGCGGCGAGCACGGCAAAGGCCTCATTCGGGCCGAGCTCGACGTAAAGCCTGACCTTTGGTTCTTCCTTTGCCACTTCAAAGGCGATCCTGTGATGCCCGGATGCCTCGGTGTCGATGCACTGTGGCAGCTTGTCGGCTTTTTCCTTGGCTGGCTCGGCGCGCCAGGCAAGGGCAGGGCGCTTGGTCTCGGAGAGCTGAAGTTCTCCGGCCAGGTGCTGCCGACCGTGAAGAAGGTGATCTACGGCATTGATATCAAGCGTGTCATGCGCTCAAAGCTCGTATTGGGCATCGCCGATGGCTGGCTATCCGCGGACGGCAATATCATCTACCGCGCCAGCGATCTCAAAGTCGGATTGTTCAAGCAGGACGAAGCTTTGCAGCCGGGCAGCGCCTGAGCCTGGAGGCCTTGCGGAATTGCCTCGGGCGGCCAATCTGTGGCCCAATCAACGATAAACCGCGGGAATTTTAAGGGTCATATCATCATGCGACGTGTCGTCGTCACCGGAATGGGCATTGTCTCGTCCATCGGCAACAATACGCAGGAAGTTCTGGCGAGCCTGCGCGAAGCCAAATCTGGCATCGTGCGTGCCGACAAATACGCAGAACTCGGCTTCCGCTGCGAGGTGCACGGTGCACCGCGGCTCGATCCGGAAGAAGTGGTCGATCGCCGCGCGATGCGCTTTCTTGGTGGCGGGGCCGCCTGGAATCACGTTGCGATGGAGCAGGCGATCCGTGATTCCGGCCTCGAGGAAGCAGAGATTTCGAACGAGCGTACCGGCATCGTGATGGGATCGGGCGGGCCGTCGTGCCGCGCGATTATCGAGGCCGCTGATACCGCGCGTAGCAAGGGGCCAAAGCGTGTCGGCCCGTTTGCCGTACCGAAGGCGATGTCGTCGACAGCGTCCGCGACGCTTGCCACCTGGTTCAAGATCAAGGGCGTAAACTATTCAATCTCGTCGGCCTGCGCGACCTCGAACCACTGCATCGGAAACGCAGCCGAATTGATTCAATGGGGCAAGCAGGACCTCGTGTTCGCTGGCGGCTGCGAGGAGCTGGATTGGTCGCTCTCCGTGCTGTTCGACGCGATGGGCGCAATGTCGTCGAAGTTCAACGCGACGCCGGAAAAGGCATCGCGTGCCTACGACAAGGACCGTGACGGTTTCGTCATCGCCGGCGGCGCCGGTGTGCTGGTGCTGGAAGAGCTTGAGCACGCGAAGGCACGCGGCGCTAAGATCTATGCGGAAGTCGCGGGCTACGGCGCCACCTCCGATGGCTACGACATGGTTGCGCCGTCGGGCGAGGGCGCCGTGCGCTGCATGAACATGGCGCTTGAGAATGTGAAAGTACCGGTTGACTACATCAATCCGCACGCTACTTCGACGCCGATTGGTGATATCAAGGAAATCGAGGCCATTCGCGAGGTCTTCGGCGCCAAGTGCCCGTCTATCTCCGCCACCAAGTCGCTCACCGGCCACTCTCTCGGTGCAACCGGAGTGCAGGAGGCCATCTACTCGCTGCTGATGATGCAGAGCGGCTTTATCTGCGAGAGCGCCAATATCGAAAATCTTGATCCCGCCTTCGCCGACATCCCGATCGTGCGGGAGCGTAAGGACAATGTCGCGCTTGGCTGTGTATTGTCGAATTCTTTCGGTTTTGGCGGCACCAACGCGTCTGTTGTCTTCAAGCGGTTGGACGCTTGATTGATGAGGTATCAAGGATAGTAGGTGACCGCATGGCCGGGGCTCGTCCCGGCCATCCACGTCTTTGAGTAGAGAAGCGGGACGACGAGCGCAGAATATCCGGCGCAAGCCGGGCACGGTGTCGGAAAGGCCGAGAATGCCGGGGTTGATGGAGGGCAAACGCGGGTTGATCATAGGGGTCGCCAACGACCACTCGATCGCCTGGGGGATAGCGAAGACACTCGCTCAGCACGGCGCAAAGCTCGCCTTTACCTATCAGGGTGACGCGCTGGCCAAGCGCGTGAAGCCGCTGGCTGAGGAGGCGGGCTCGTCGTTCGTGATGCCCTGCGACGTCGAGGATATTGCCTCTGTTGACGCCGTATTTTCTGAAATCAAGAAGCAATGGGGCATGATGGACTTCCTCGTGCACGCCGTCGCCTTTTCCGACAAGAACGAATTGAAAGGCCATTACGCCGATTCCACGCGCGAGAACTTTATCCGCACGATGGTGATCTCCTGCTACGCCTTTACCGAAGCTGCAAGGCGCGCCGCCGCGCTAATGCCGAACGGCGGCGCAATGGTGACACTCACCTACAATGGCGGGATGCGCGCAATGCCGAATTACAATGTAATGGGCGTAGCCAAGGCTGCACTGGAGGCCTCAGTGCGCTACCTTGCCGTCGATTTCGGAGCTCAAAAAATCCGCGTCAATGCTATTTCGGCCGGTCCCATCCGTACACTAGCCGGAGCGGGGATTACCGATGCGCGCTTCATGTTTGCGTTCCAACAGAAATACTCCCCGCTCGGGCGCGGCGTCACGCTTGAGGAATTGGGCGGCGCCGGTCTCTATCTTCTCTCCGACCTTTCCACCGGTGTGACGGGTGAAATTCATTTCGTCGATTCGGGCTACAACGTCATCGCCATGCCGCAGCCGGTTGCACTCAAGGCCGGCACCAATGAAAACGGAGAATAACTCTCTCTTGCCGGCCGGTTCTTGAAGCATGGCATGAGGGATTTGATTTTGAACGAATCGTTTCAAGCTTGGGGAGGTTGTCGCAATGCACCGGCATCTAGCGGCGGAATTTATCGGAACGTTTTCACTTGTTAGTGCCGTCTGTGGCTCGGCGTTGTTTTCAGCGCCACAGGCGGGTCTGATGGCTATCGCATTTGCGGTCGGCTTGTCGGTCATGGCGATGGCTTTTGCTGTCGGGCACATCTCGGGCGCGCACTTCAATCCGGCGGTAACCTGCGGACTGGTGGTTGCAGGACGTTTTCCGGCCGACCGCGCACCCGCTTACATTGTTGTTCAGGTGCTCGGCGGCGCGGCGGCGGCGGGCGTTTTCTATCTTGTGCTCAGCGGCGCTCCACCTATCAAGTGGAATACGTTCGCCCAGATTTCCAACCTCTATGGCGGTGGCGGCTTCTCTATGGGCGTCGTGTTCCTCACCGAGACTGTGATCACCGCACTGTTCCTCGTGGTGATCGTCGGCGCGACTTCAAGAGGCGCGCCCGCCGGGTTCGCACCGATTGCGATCGGACTCGCACTGACCATGTTTCACCTTGTCGCCATACCGATATCGAATGCTTCACTCAATCCCGCACGTGCGACCGCAACGGCGATCTTTGGTGGATCGCAGGCGCTCAACGCACTGTGGCTGTTTTGGGTCGCCCCCATCCTGGGCGGTGTGATTGGTGGCGGGATTTGCCGCTGGTTGCAGGACGAAATGCCCAAAAAGAAAGGGCGGCGCTAGGGCCGCCCTTTTTTGGGTTCGTTGCGCTGATTGAAGATTACTCGGCGCCACCCTGGGCCGCCTGCGGCTGTTCACCGCCTTCCGCCCGCTGCTTGCCTTCGATGTCCTCGCCGGTGGCCTGATCGACCGCTCTCATGGACAGACGAACCTTGCCGCGTTCGTCCATACCAAGCAGCTTCACCTTCACCTTGTCGCCTTCCTTGACGACATCGGTGACCTTGTTCACGCGCCGCGCCGCGAGTTGGCTGATGTGCACGAGGCCGTCCTTGGCGCCGAAGAAGTTTACGAAGGCGCCGAAGTCCATGACCTTCACGACCGTGCCTTCATAGATGTGGCCGACCTCCGGATCCGACGCGATCGACTTGATCCAGTTGATCGCCGCCTTGATTGAATCAGCATTGGCTGAGGCGACCTTCACCGAGCCGTCGTCCTCGATATTGATCTTGGCGCCGGTCTTTTCGACGATCTCGCGGATCACTTTGCCGCCAGTGCCGATCACCTCGCGGATCTTGTCGGTCGGGATCTTGAACATCTCGATGCGCGGGGCATGCTCGCCCAGTTCGGCGCGCGCCGCGGTGAGTGCCTTTGCCATCTCGCCGAGGATGTGCATACGGCCGTCCTTTGCCTGGGCAAGGGCAACCTTCATGATCTCCTCGGTGATGCCGGCGATCTTGATGTCCATCTGCAGCGAAGTGACGCCGTTTTCGGTGCCAGCCACCTTGAAGTCCATGTCGCCGAGATGATCTTCGTCGCCGAGGATGTCGGAGAGCACGGCGTAGCGCTTGTCCTCGAGAATGAGGCCCATGGCGATGCCGGCTGTCGGCCGCTTGAGCGGAACGCCCGCGTCCATCAGCGCCAGCGAGGAGCCGCAGACGGATGCCATTGACGAGGAGCCGTTCGACTCGGTGATCTCGGAAACGACGCGGATCGTGTAGGGGAATTCGGCCGGCGCCGGCAGCATCGGATGGATCGCGCGCCAGGCGAGCTTGCCGTGGCCGATTTCGCGGCGACCGGGCGCACCGACGCGTCCGGTTTCACCCACCGAATAAGGCGGGAAGTTGTAATGCAGCAGGAATGTCTCTTTGTAGGTTCCCTGCAGCGCGTCGATGAACTGCTCGTCTTCGGCTGTGCCGAGCGTCGCCACCACCAGCGCCTGAGTCTCACCGCGGGTGAACAGTGCGGAACCGTGGGTACGTGGCAGCACGCCGACTTCGGCGACGATCGGGCGCACAGTTTTGAGGTCACGGCCGTCGATACGCTTGTTGGTGTCGAGGATGTTCCAACGCACAATCTTGGCTTCGAGCTCCTTGAACACGCCGGCAACCGCGAGCTTGTCATATTTTGGCTCGGCGCCTTCCGGGAAGAAATGTGCCATCACCTTTTCCTTCACGGCGGCAACTGCGTCCTGGCGGTCCTGCTTCTTCACGATCGAGTAGGCGGCGCGCAGATCCTTTTCGGCGAGGCCGAGGATTTCCTGCTCCAGCGCTTTGTGGTCCGGAACGGCCAGTTCGCGCGGCTCCTTTGCAGCTTTTTCAGCGAGCTTAATGATGGCCTCGATCACCGGCTGAAAGTGCCGGTGGCCGAACATCACGGCACCGAGCATGATCTCTTCGGACAGCTCTTTGGCTTCCGATTCCACCATCATCACCGCGTCATTGGTACCGGCGATGACGAGATCGAGCTGACTTTCCGGCATCTCGTCGAGTGCCGGATTGAGGACATACTCGTTGTTGATGAAGCCGACGCGAGCGCCGCCAATCGGGCCCATAAACGGCGCGCCGGACAGTGTGAGCGCGGCGGAGGCCGCAACCATGGCGACGATGTCGGGATCGTTCTCCATGTCGTGCGAAAGCACGGTGACTGTCACCTGGGTATCGCAACGCCAGCCTTCGGCGAACAGCGGTCGGATCGGGCGGTCGATCAAGCGCGAGGTCAATGTGTCCTTTTCGGTCGGACCGCGCTCGCGCTTGAAGTAGCCGCCGGGAATACGACCGGCCGCGTAATATTTTTCGGTGTAGTTGACGGTGAGTGGGAGGAAATCGATTCCTTCCTTCGGCTGCTTGGCCGCCACTACGGCGGCGAGCACGGTCGTCTCGCCGTAGGTGGCGAGTACCGCACCGTCGGCCTGGCGCGCTACGCGGCCTGTCTCGAGGGTTAGCCTCCGGCCACCCCAATCGAGTTCAATGCGATGCATATCGAACATTTTATCTTTCTTTCATGGTTTCCGGCGAGCCTCGAAAGCCATGAGCAAGACGGCGAGAAGCTGTCGCGCGTAACCGCGGTGCGGAAAGCAACAGCGTCTGGCGATCCTGCCATGGCGTTTCGAACCTTGCCTTGTCGCAAGAGCGATCCTTATCGGCTCTTGCCAAACTGCCGGCCGCGCCTATCGCCGCCGGCTCAATCAAGCGAACGCGCCTGACGCATTCGCTGCACGAAGCGCGTAGGGCTTACGTGCCCTGCGCGGAATAAATCATCGGCGGATGCCGAGCTTCTCGATCAAATTCTTATAACTCGCTTCGTTAGTGCGACGCAGATAATCAAGCAGCTGGCGGCGCTGGCCCACCATCTTGAGCAACCCACGACGAGAGTGGTTGTCCTTGACGTGGGACTTGAAATGCTCGGTAAGATTATTGATGCGCTCGGAGAGGATCGCCACTTGCACTTCCGGCGAGCCAGTATCCCCGGGCTTCTTGGCATACGTCTTGATTACTTCGGCCTTGCGGCCGGCGGTCACCGACATCGGTCATCCTTTCTTGCGCGCGGCTCTGCCCATCAGGCCGGCGAGGTTGAACACGCGCTTGGGGACGATCTCGCCACGATCCAGTTCGGCAAGAGCCAGAAGTTGGCCCGATACCGTGACATAAACCATGCCGCGGAAATTGGGTGCGTCCCGTCCGCGCAACAAGACGGCTTGGCCTCGCTGAAGCCTTGCCGCATCTGCCCAGCTGACGGCCAGCGCCGGGATGTCGTCCAGCGCGGTCTCAACGGGCATTAGAGCGTCGGCGAGGCTGCCCTCGCCGGACGCGGCTCTATGGCATAGAGCCTCCAGTTGTTCCAGCAAAATCATGGTTTCTTCGCCGAATGGCCCGACTGATGCCCGGCGAAGGGCGCTGACATGGCCAAAACAGCCCAAAGCGCGGCCGAGATCGCGCGCCAGGGAGCGAACATATGTGCCCTTGCCGCATTCGGCTTCCAGCACGGCATGATCCGGGTCGGGAATGTTAACCAGCTCCAGTCGGCCGATCTCGACCGGCCGAGGTGCAAGTTCCACCTGCTCTCCGTCCCGGGCGAGATCGTAAGCCCGCTCTCCCTCGATCTTGATCGCCGAGTAACGCGGCGGAATCTGCTGAATGAGGCCGATGTAGGAAGGCAGAAGCGCGCGCACTACCTCAAGCGAGGGCCGTTCCTTGCTTATGGAAACGGTGCGTCCTTCGGCGTCGTCGGTATCGCGCTCTTCGCCCCAACGTATGGTGAAACGATAGAGCTTGCGCCCGTCCATCACGAACGGAACGGTCTTGGTCGCTTCGCCGAGCGCGATCGGCAGCGCACCGGAAGCGAGCGGGTCGAGCGTACCGGCATGACCACAGCGCTTTGCGCTGAACAACCGCTTCACGACGCTGACCGCGTGCGTTGATGTCATGCCCACGGGCTTGTCGAGCACGACCCAACCGTGCACGTCGCGTTTGTCGCGCTTCTTCTGCTTCGGCCTCTCAGCGTCCGCCGGTACGGAGTGCGCGCGATCGACGTTATTCAAGTCGTATTCGGTCACTCTCTGTCCTCGTCATGTTTCAGATCGCGCCGCACCTCCGGAGAGTGCAGCAGCTTGTCGATACGCTCGGCCTGGGTAAAACGATCATCCACCCGAAAGCGGATGTCCGGTGCGAATTTCAGATTGATCCGATGCGCGATTTCGGCGCGCAGAAATTTCTTGTGGCGCTCGAAGGCGGCGACAACTTCTTCGGCGTCACGTCCGCCAAGCGGCATCACGTAGATCGTCGCCAGCCGCAGGTCGGCGGTGACACGCACTTCCGGAATTGTGATCATGTGTCGTTCGATCACGGTGTCGTGGACATCGCCGCGCGTGAGCATGTCGGCCAGCGCGTGCCGCACCAGTTCGCCGACACGCAACTGCCGCTGCGAGCCACCCGGCGGAGAATCACGATGTTGTTTCTGCCGTGCCATTGTTCAAAAACTTTCGGACGTCACGACCGGTGCGTCGCGGTCATCTCGTCCAAGAGGGCACGCATTGTGCCATCCTTTTCGGGATGCCCGGGACAAGCCCGGGCATGACGGTGGAAATTGGCGGAGAGAAAATCAGATCGCACGCCTGAGACTTGGACTCACAGCGAGCGTTGAATCTGCTCCACGCGGTAGCATTCGATTACATCGCCTTGCCGCATGTCTTGGTAGCTCTCAAAGGCCATGCCGCATTCCATGCCGGCGCCAACCTCGCGCACGTCATCCTTGAATCGTTTGAGTTGCGATAACTTTCCTTCGTGGATCACCACGTTGTCGCGGATCAGCCGTACGTTTGCCCCGCGTTCGACGGTGCCGTCGGTGACTTTGCAGCCGGCGATCTTGCCGACTTTGGAAATGTTGAAGATTTCGAGGATCTGCGCGTTGCCGAGCATGGTTTCGCGTAGCGTCGGGGGTAGTAGGCCGGACATCGCTTTCTTAACGTCATCCACCAGATCGTAGATGATGTTGTAGTAGCGAATCTCGATGCCGGCGCGCTCGGCCGCCTCGCGCGCTTCCTTGTTGGCGCGCACATTGAAAGCGATGATCGGTACGCCTGAGGCTTCGGCCAACGTCACGTCGGATTCTGAAATGCCGCCGACACCGGCGTGCAGAACGCGGGCCGCGACCTCTTCGGTCCCGAGCTTGTCGAGGGCGCCGATAATGGCCTCAACCGAGCCCTGCACATCGGCCTTGATCACCAGCGGGAATTCCTTGCGGCCCGAGGTCTTGGCCTGCGCCATCATCTGCTCGAGCGAGCCGCGCAACCCGGTCGCGCGCGCCGCCGTTTTCTCGCGCTTCTGGCGCGCGCGGTAATCGGTCACTTCGCGGGCGCGCGCTTCACTGTCGACGACGGCCAGCCGGTCGCCGGCGTCCGGCGTGCCCGAGAAGCCAAGCACCTCTACCGGTGTCGATGGCCCAGCACTGCCGATCGGGTCGCCTGTGTCCGACATCAGGGCGCGTACCCGCCCCCATTCGGCCCCAGCGACCACGAGGTCGCCGACATGCAGCGTGCCGCGCTGGACGAGCACGGTGGCAACCGGGCCACGGCCGCGGTCGAGTTTGGCTTCAATGACGGTACCTTCGGCCGCGCGTGCCGGGTTTGCTTTCAGATCGAGGATTTCCGCCTGCAACCCCAGCATTTCGAGCAGCTTGTCGATATTCGTTTTCTTGGTGGCGGACACTTCAACGTCCACCACGTCGCCGCCCAAGGATTCAACCTGGATTTCATGCTGCAGCAAATCAGTGCGCACGCGAGTCGGATTGGCGTCAGGTTTATCGATCTTGTTGATGGCGACGATGATCGGAACTTTCGCCGCCTTGGCATGGTGAATTGCCTCCACCGTCTGCGGCATCACTCCGTCGTCAGCGGCGACAACCAGCACAACGATGTCGGTGACCTTGGCGCCGCGCGCTCGCATCGCCGTAAAAGCCGCGTGGCCCGGCGTGTCGATGAAAGTAATCTTGGCTCCCGACGGCGCGGTGACCTGATAGGCGCCGATATGCTGCGTAATGCCGCCGGCTTCGCCGGCAGCGACTTCCGACGAGCGAATCGCGTCGAGCAGCGACGTTTTGCCGTGATCGACATGGCCCATGACGGTGACAACGGGCGCGCGCGGTTCGACCTGCGCAGGATCGTCCGCTATATCGAAAAGACCCTCTTCCACGTCGGCTTCCGCCACCCTACGCACGCTGTGGCCCATTTCCTCGGCAATCAGCTGCGCGGTATCGGCATCGATCACATCGTTGATGGTTGCCATCTGGCCTTGCTTCATGAGCAGGCGGATGACGTCGACCGCGCGCTCGGACATGCGGTTGGCGAGATCCTGAATGGTGATCGCTTCTGGGATTGTCACCTCGCGGACTAGTTTTTCCTTCGGTTCGCTGGACGCGACGCCCTTGAGTCGTTGGGTACGACGACGGAATGAAGCGACGGAGCGCTCACGCACCTCGTCGGCGCGCAGCGCGGTGACCAGCGTAAGACGGCCACGCTGCTTCTCGCCGCCGGCGCGGGGCGTCGGACGCGGAGCCGCCACGGGACGTCCGGCGCCGCCGGGGCGGCGCGAGCGCGGCGCCTCGTCATCCTCGGCTTCGAGCGCTATGCGGCCGCCTGGTCCGCCAAGACGGCGTGTCTCATCCTCGCCGAGACGCTTCTTGGCAACCTCGCCGGCCTTACGCTTGGTTTCCTCCTCGCGCTTGTGACGCTCTTCTTCCTCGCGCTTGCGGGCGTCGGCGGCTTCACGCTCGTGGCGGTCGACCGATGCGCGGCTGGCACGACGGCGGGCTTCCTCTTCAGCAATCTTTCGCTCTTCGGCTTCACGCACTCGCGAGTCGGCAAGCGCATGGGCGCGGGCACTCCGCTCTTCTTCGGTCAGTGTGCGGAGTACCACGCCTGAAGCTTTGGGCTTAGGCGCGGTTTCGACCTGTGCCGCGGCACGGCCGGCGGCCGGCGCCGCAGTCGCCTTGCCGGCGGGCTTCTTGGATTCGGCTGCGGGCGGGGCTTCCGCCTTGGTCTCGCCGCCGACCACGCGCCGTTTGACCTTCTCGACCACGACCTGCTTGCTACGGCCATGACTGAAGCTTTGGCGCACCGTTCCCGTTTCGGAACGAGGCTTGAGCGTCAGCGTCTTGCCGGAGACGCTAAGTTTTTTCTCGCCGGGGTTCTTTGTCTCGCTCATTCCGTGCTGTGTCCTTATGCGCCTTCCGTCGGCGCATGCGCGCTAACTGCATCGGGCAAAAAACCGGTCCGAAAACGCGTCAGACGCGCAACGCGCGCGAGAAATGTCTCGCTTCCGGGTCCGGCAAGCAGGGCTGCATGTACCACATTTGGGCGGCTTAATGCCAAATCCAATTGGGCACCGGTAAACGTATCGATGATGGCGATTTCACCCGGTTTGCCCCCGGTATTGCGCTGCAAAGCGGCGGCAAGCTTGCGTTTGCCATTATCGGCCGCGTCGGCGGCATGGATCAGCGCCAGGATGTCGTCGCGGCCGAGTGCCCCCTCGACCTTGGAAAAACCGCCGACGATTGCGCCGGCCTTGCCGGCGATTGCCAATGCGTCGAGCGCCGCGCGTTCGAGCAGCTTTTCAGTCTGCGCCGCGAGATCCCGGGGGACGTGAACCTCTTTGCGGAAACCCCGGGCAAACACGTTGCGCTCGGTAGCATCAGCGATCGCGGTGCGGGTCGCAGTGATCCAGATGCCCCGGCCAGGCAACTTGCGCTTGACGTCAGGAACAGCATTGCCGGCGGGTCCAACGACAAAACGGACCAATTCAGAGATCAGCCTGACTTCGCGTGTCAACGCACAGGTACGCTCGGCCGCGGCGGCGACGCTCGTCGCTCCACTGTCGAGTTCTCCATCCTGCGCGATTGCCAGCATCGTCGGTCCAACTCCGTCAGGTTTGAGGCTGTGCAGGCTCTTCAGCCGCTTCTTCGGCGGGAGGCGGAGCGAGCTCGGCTTCCGTGACCCAGCCAGCCTTCAGGCGGGCCTGCATGATCATGACCTCGGCGTCCTCGCGTGAAATGCCGAGACCATCGAGAAAGCCTGGCTCGTACTTAGTCTCGCCGTCCTTGCGCTCGGTCCAGCCGGTCAAATCGTCAGTGGCGCAGCCTGCTAGATCCTCTACGGTCTTGACGCCATTTTCACCAAGCGCCACCAGCATCTTGGTGGTCACGCCGGGCACATCCTTGAGTGCGTCTTCGACGCCCAACCCCTTACGCTTGTCGTCGAGCTCAGCTTCCTGTTGCGCCAGGTATTCCTTGGCGCGCTCCTGCAGTTCGCGGGCCGTATCGGCGTCGAAACCCTCGATGCCGGCGATTTCTTTCTCGTCGACGAGTGCAAGCTCTTCGATTGAGCCGAAGCCTTCCGAGGCAAGAAGCTGACCGACGACTTCGTCGAGATTGAGTGCCTCCACGAAAACCTTGGTGCGGTTTTCGAACTCGGCCTGACGGCGTTCGGATTCTTCCTGCTCCGTCAGGATATCAATGTCCCAGCCGGTAAGTTGCGAGGCAAGGCGCACGTTTTGGCCTCGACGCCCGATCGCCAGCGACAGTTGCTGGTCCGGAACGACGACCTCGATACGCTCCTTGTCTTCATCCAGCACAACCTTTGCCACTTCGGCCGGCGCAAGCGCATTCACGACGAACGTGGCGATATCGTGCGACCACGGAATGATGTCGATCTTCTCGCCTTGCAGCTCGTTCACCACTGCCTGCACACGCGAGCCGCGCATGCCGACGCAGGCGCCGACGGGGTCGACTGAGGAATCGCGGGATATCACGGCGATTTTGGCGCGCGATCCTGGATCACGGGCGACCGCTTTGACTTCAACGATGTTGTCATAGATTTCGGGCACCTCCTGCGCAAACAATTTGGCAGTGAATTGCGGATGCGTGCGTGACAGGAAGATCTGCGGGCCGCGCGGTTCGCGCCGAACGTCGTAGATATAGGCCCGGATGCGATCGCCATTGCGGAAGACTTCGCGCGGGAGCATTTCGTCACGCCGCACGATCGCCTCACCCCGGCCGAGATCGACAACAACGTTGCCGTATTCAACGCGCTTGACGATGCCGTTGACGATGTCGCCGATGCGATCCTTGTATTCCGCGTACTGCCGGTCGCGCTCCGCCTCGCGCACCTTCTGGACGATAACCTGCTTCGCCGATTGTGCGGCGATGCGGCCGTATTCGAGCGGCGGCAAAGGATCCGCGATCGTGTCGCCGACCTGCGCGGCGGGATGGCGCTTACGTGCTTCGTCCAGGGTGATCTGGTTTGACGGGTTCTCGACGGCCTCCACCACCAGCATATGGCGGGTCAACCGCAGATCGCCTGTCTTCGGCTCGATCTCGGCATGAACGTCGGTTTCCGCGCCGTATCGCGAGCGTGCAGCCTTGGCGATTGCATCTTCCATCGCCGTGATCACGATGCCACGGTCGATCGCTTTCTCGCGTGCGACCGCATCGGCAATCTGCAATAGTTCGAGCCTGTTGGCGCTGACAGCCATAGCTCATTCTCCTCCTTTTGCGGCGGGCCTCTGCGGCCGATGCCGTGAATGTCTTTCTTCGCGTCGTAATTCTCTCCGCGCCGCGCGCGCGTCGCGCTTGGCGGATTTTTCTCGTCGTAGCGCTTCGGTCACCAGATCATCGGTCAAAATGAGCTTGGCTTCGCTCATTTCCTCGATCGGAAGCAGGACTTCCGCCGGTTCGCCTTCCGCAACATCGTCACGGCGGATGCGCACCGCTTCGCCTTCTGTCCCGGCGAGCACGCCACGAAAGCGCTTGCGGCCTTCGAACGGGATAGCGGTTTCGATCTTGGCGAGATGTCCGGCATAGCGCTCGAAATCGGACTTGCGCACCAGCGGACGATCGATCCCGGGAGACGAAATCTCCAACCGATAGGTCCGGCCGATTGGATCCGCTACATCGAGGACCGGTGACAGTGCGCGCGACACCATCTCGCAGTCTTCGACCGTCATCGTGCCATCGGGCCGCTCCGCCATGACCTGCACAGTGCAGCCCTCGGCGCGCGATACGCGCACGCGCACGAGACGGTAACCGAGCTGCTCAACGACTGGCTCCACGATCGTGGCGACGCGCGCGGGAAGCCCCGGCTCGGTGATGAGCCGTGGTTCATCCGCTGCGGCGCTGGCCGCGAAGCTCTGCAACCTGTCGCCTGTCGGCATCCGGTAACAAAAAAGAGCGGGTCCCACGGGACCCACTCTCAAAACCCGTTCGGTTATGAGGGTGTCAGTAACGCCGGAAATATAGCGATTTCTCGCGCCTGCGCAAGGGTCGGGGCGCGGGTCAACGACTAACCGTTCCTTCAGAATCTGCCCTTAAATTTGCGTAAAGCCTCCGGCCCCGGATTTTTTGAGCGTTTTGCAGGTCTTTGTATGGGTGTTCCCGCGTCGCTGCTTCCGGAACTGGAAGACGTCGTCCAGCATGGTTCGGCGGAAAAGCGTGCGGAAACGCTCCGCCGCATTACCACTTTGTTCCTCGACGGCGTGCCGAGCTTCAACGCCGAACACGTCGCGCTGTTCGATGACGTCATCGGCTGCCTGATCGAGGAGATCGAAGCAAAAGCGCTCGCTGAACTTGCCCGCCGCATTGCGCCGGTTCCGAATGCGCCGCCCGGTGTTGTGAGCGCGCTCGCCAAGAATGACGACATTGAAGTCGCAGGTCCCGTTCTCAAGCAGGCACGGATCGACGAGAACGATTTGATGCACATCGCTGAAACCAAAAGCCAAGCGCACTTGCTCGCGATGTCCACTCGGCTGGGGATCGGCGAGGCGCTTTCTGATATTTTGGTGGAACGCGGCAATCGCGATGTTGCACGTTCGAT
>JBEVFG010000146.1:0-2673 GCA_040512415.1 Pseudolabrys sp.
TCGGCGACGCGCTTGCGGGCGGCGCTAATTGCGTCGTCGAGGGATACGGCGCGCTCTAGTCCGCCGACCTTCTCGGCGAGACCATCGGCCCGCAGCAGATCCCGCACGCGGCCACGCGCTCCCACAATCTGCAGCGCAATACCCTGCGCCGCGAGCTCATCGTGAAGTGCATGCAAAATGCGGGCACCCGCGAGATCTAGGTAGGGCGATGCGGAGAGATCGCAAACCACTGCACGGATCTTCGATCGATTCTTGAGTACACTGGCCATCACTGTTTCGAGAACAGACCCAGCATTGACATAGAGCAGTGAGGCTTCGGGGCGGCAGGCGATCACGCTCCCCAGCGGCTCGTTCTCTGGATGACGGGCGAGATCCGAATAGCTGTTGGTTCCGGGGACGCGCCCCAGTAAAGCGACGTGGGGCCGCGATGCCCGCGCCAGCAGCAAGAGGATCGAAATGAGCGCCGCGAGCAGAATGCCCTGCAAGATTCCGAGAAGCAGTACGCCCATGATCGCGGTCGTGGCGGCGTAGAAGTCTATCCGGCTCACGCGCCACATGTAGAGGAGCCCGCGAAAGTCGAACAAGCCGAGGATCGCAGTGAGCACCACGGCGGCCAGTACGGCCTTGGGCAGGTTTTCCAAAAGGCCGGTCAGGAACAGTAGGCACAAAGCGAGTGTGGTGGAGGCGGCCAAGAGTGCTAGCGGGGTATGCGCCCCGGCTTTGTCATTGACAGCCGACTGCGACAGACCTCCGGCGACAGGGTAGCCATGCCCCAGGGCCGCGCCCAGGTTGGCGGCGCCGATGCCGAGGAACTCCTGGCGCGGATCGAGGTCGTAACCATGCTTGGCCGCGAAGGTGCGAGCCGCGGACACGCCCTCGATATAGGCGAGCAGCAGGCAGCCGGCCGCTAGCGGTACGATTCCTTCGACGTCGCGCAGCCGCAGCGCCGGACCTGCCAGCGTGGGCAGCCCCTCCGGAATGTTGCCGGTGACAGGCACGCCGATCGCGGGTAGTCCGAGCACGGTCGCCAGGAAGATCGATAATGCCACGACCGCGAGCGCCACCGGCCGTCCGGGAAGCCAGCGCTCGCCCATCAGTAGCATTGCGATTGCGACAGCGCCCATCGCAAGCACCACAAGCTGAATGTGACCGAGTTGCCCAACGAGAAGGTAGACCCGTTCAAAAAAATTATGACCGCCACCAGCGATCCCGAACAGGCTCGGCAATTGGGTCATGGCAATGGTGAGCCCCGCGCCGATCTTGAAGCCGGTCAGGATGCTGTCACTGATCAGCGTGACGAGCACACTGAGCCGGAACAGCCATGCGAGCAAGCAAAGCCCGGCCACCGTGAAGGCCGCAAGGCTAGCAATCTGCACATAACGCTCCGCATCGCCTTCCGCCATCGGGGCCACGCTGGCGGCGATCATCAGAGAGATCGCAGATGTGGGCCCGACGGCGAGCTGCCGAGACGAGCCGAGGAGCGCATAGCCGAGCCCGCCGAGCAGATAGCCGTAAATGCCGACCTGCGGCGGCAGGCCGGCAAGCGACGCATAGGCGAGCGAAACCGGGATCGCGTAGGCGGCCAAGGTCACGCCCGCCACCACATCACCGGGCAGCCACGCCGCCTGATAACCGCCGAGCCACCGGACAGGCGGAAGCCACGACCATTTGCTCCGCGTGCCCGGATTGATCGAATCCGTCATTCGCGCCCTCACAGGCTCAGACAGAGGTTCCGCAAATTAAGTGGCCGGAAATGGACAGACTTGATTTAGATCAAGATCACTTAGCCAGAAGTGAATGTCTCCTTTGGGGCATTAGCGGACATTTGCGATGCAAAAGGGCATGTCCGCTTTGGGTCAAAAGCAGACATTTGCAATGCAAAACGTCAAGGTCATCAGCCGGTCGACGTTCGATCTGCAGACCGTGCTCGATACGTTGGTTCAATCGGCGGCCCGACTGTGTGATGCTGAAAAGGCTTTCATTTTCCGGCGCGACGGCGACGTATATCGTCTTGCCGCAAACCATGGTTTCTCGGCCGAATACCGTGACTGGACAGCCGCTCGGACGGGGCACGCTTGTCGGGCGGACGGCGTTTGAAGCCAGGATGGTTCACATCCCTGATGTGCTGGCCGATCCGGAATATACTTTGAGTGAAGCTATAAAATTGGGAAAATTCCGGACCATGCTCTGCATCCCGTTGCTGCGGGAGGGAACTCCGATCGGCGTGATCGCGCTGACACAGACAACCGTCCGTCCATTCACCGATAAGCAGATCGAGCTGGTCAAGACCTTCGCCGACCAGGCGGTGATCGCGATTGAGAATGTGCGCCTATTTGACGAAGTGCAGGCACGTACGCGCGAACTAGCGAAATCACTGGAGGACTTGCGCACCACGCAAGATCGCCTAGTGCAGACGCAGAAGCTCGCGTCCCTAGGCCAGCTCACCGCCGGCATCGCGCACGAGATCAAGAACCCGCTCAATTTGGTCAACAATTTCTCGACCGTCTCCAGCGAGTCGACGAGCTGCAGGACACGCTGAAAGGCCTGACGGTCGACGACAAGAGGCGAAAGGAGATCAACGAGCTCACCGGAATGCTGCGCGGCAATCTCGACAAGGTGGTCGAGCACGGCAAGCGCGCCGATTCGATCGTCAAGAACATGCTGCTGCACTCG